>JAADHY010000197.1 GCA_013151585.1 Planctomycetota bacterium | reverse complement strand
TTCCAGCAGCTTGGCCCATGCGCTGAGAGCGAGCTCGTGTCGCGGCTGAGCGAGCACGGTTTGCCGAAATTTTTGCAACGCCCGAGCCTCGTCGCCTTGGTCGTACCAGTAGACGCCCCAGAGATAGGTGATATGTGGCTCGTGGGGCAGCTCGTCTTCCGCCTTCTGAAGCAACCGCTTGGCTCGGTCCGGCTGATTCCGGTTCAGATAGTAGCGGACCAAAACAGCCGTGGACTCCCACGGGAGCCGGTCGTTCGGCGAAAGACGGCTCAACGCGGCCTCGCCATCTTCGTGAACGCCTTGCCGGACTCGTCCCAACGTCAGTTCCCGCTCGAGTCGTTTGCGGGCGAGCCCCGCCTTCTGAGCCCGCTTCAGGCTCTCTTCCCAACGTTTCATCTGGCCAAGTAACCGGAAGCAAACGGCCCGCATCCGTTCTGTTTCCGCGACGTCGGGCGAGAACCAGTCCGACCAGTTCAGCCAACGCTGGGCTTCGCTGATCGCTCCCGAACGCAACTGACTAGCGGCCATCCAGCGGGCCCAGGCGGCCAGCCCCGGCTTGATGCCCAGCAAGCACGCCAGCAACAGCACCAGGGCCACGACAATGGCAATAGCGCGCCGACCGCTAGAACGCGGCTGCATTTCATTGGGCGACGCCGATTCTTGTTCGGAAGGCATAACCGGTCTCGCGAGGAGAGGCTTCGGGAATCGGATCAGATGAGAGTGGTCACCAATGACCCCTGAGACACGCAGGTCGACCGAGAACCTGTTGTTCCCGCTCTGTCGGCCATTTAATTGCATCGCTGTTTCTGTTACAAGGGCAGGCTGGCATGACCCGACGATTCCGGGAACCGTACCGAAAACGAATTCGAAGAAACACACGGGAAGGAAGTGGTTACAGATCGCCGATTCCAATCAACGTTTTGGCGACGGGGACTGTATGCACTTGTTCCGGTCGTCCTCGTTGCCGTCGCGTGGCTCGTCTGGAGTCGCTCAAACAGCGACTCTGTGCCGCCCCTAGACGTGTTCACGGTCCAAGACGCCACCCAGTCGCCGGCGCTGGACGCGGCCTCCGTCGCGCAGGTCGAAGCGTTTTGCAGTGACTGCCACGGTCTGCCGTCTCCCGAGACTTATCCCCGGGATGCGTGGCATCGGTTTGTCTGGCGAGGTTACCAATACTACGCTCGGTCCGGGCGAAACGACTTGAAGCCTCCGCCGATGCATTTAGCTGTGTCTTACTTTCGGGCTCGCGCGCCACAGCGAGTGAAGTTCCCTGATCCGGAAGATGCAGGCCACGAACCGCCGGTGACTTTCTCGCGTCAGCCGGTTGTGCTGGGTCAAGGCGTGAACCTCCCGGTGGGGATTTCGTACTTGCGGTGGACCCGTCTGGATCGAAAAAGCCGGCCTGTCTTGATCGCGTGCGACATGCAGGGCGGACGCGTCTTCACGGCCGATGTGACCGGTGCGACCCCCAAGATTCGACAGATTGCCAAACTGAGCCATCCGTGCCACGTCGAACCATGCGACTTGGACCGAGACGGCTGCATTGATCTGGTGGTGGCGGAGCTGGGCAGTTTTCGAGCCATGGACCATGCACGAGGTCAAGTCGTCTGGCTGCGATCGCGCGGCGACGCTAGCGGGTACGAAGAAGTAGTTTTGGCCTCGGGCTTGGGGCGTGTCGCGGACGTCCGGCCAGCCGACTTCGACGGCGACGGCGATTTAGATTTGATTGTGGCCGTCTTCGGGTATTCGAAAACCGGAAAGCTGGTCCTGTTGCGAAACACGGGCCGCTCCGACGGTCTGCCGCAGTTTCGGATGGAACGTGTCGATCCAAGGCCCGGCGGTATCCACGTGCCGCCGTGTGATTTGAACGGCGACGGACGCCTCGACTTCGTGGCGCTGATCAGCCAGGAATACGAGTGTGTGACCGCGTTCCTCAATTCCGGCGTCGCCCGGTTCCGCATGCAGACGCTGTGGGCTGGTCCGGACCCCACATTCGGCTCCACCGGCATTCAGTTGGTGGACTTAGACCGGGACGGCGATGAAGACATTCTGCTCACCAATGGAGACACTTTCGACGACCAGTACTTGAAGCCATCACACGGGGTGCAATGGTTGGAGAATTTGGGTGATTTGCGTTTCATGTACCGGCGGATCGCCGACATGGCTGGCGTTCATCGGGCGCTGGCGGGAGACCTGGATCAGTCAGGACGGCGATCTGGACATCGTGGCGGTGTCGTGGCTTCACGATCAGCTTTATCCGCCTTCCGTGGCCGCAAGATCGAGAGCTTCGGTCGTTTTTCTGGAACAGACTTCGCCCGGTGTGTTTGTTCGTCACTCGATGGAAAAGGGATATCCCTGCCACGCGGCCTTGGAGCTTGCGGATTTCGATGGCGACGGCGATTTGGATATCGCCGTGGGTTGGATGTTGTCGAAAAAATGGGAGCACATGCGGCGTTGGATGACGATCTGGTGGAACCAAGCTCGTGGGCCAACGACACCGCCAAGGACACCGTGAAAGCTAGCGGTTGGGCCAGGTCGGTCGGAAGGAGGCGGGTTTTGGTACCGGCTTGCGCCGCTGCGGACATTGCTGCGAGCATCGGCCACGAAGCGTCGTAGCCGGAACTCATGCCTCGGTTCACCCGAAAAGCAGCGAGACCTCGGCCGAATCTGGGATTTTCTGCCACCCGACTGCCCGTTGCTGGCCAGCACGGTGGCGTGCTTTGCGCGAACGAACGCGGATCGAGTTGATCGGAAAGAGGTCTTGAACGCTGCGGCATCGATTGGACGGCGGAATATTCGGCGGTGTGGCCGGCGTACCGCGTAGCGGCTCCGGCGGGTTTCACTAACTGTCCACACACTTGACGTGACTTTTGTTGGCGATTGGGAAAGTGGCAACTGCAAGGAGCGTTTGCAGCCCCTAGTGCTTTGTCACAGCGAAATTGTGGGGTGAGCCGTACGCGCTAGCGTCGGGTCGGAGGGGCTTACCCGCGGCTAGCGCCGTCGGCTCATCACTCGGCCAGTCCCTGGTTTTCGCTTTGACAAAGCACTAGTCTGTTAATCGACCACGCTCAGAAAATGCGACCATTTCTTGGCGCTGATATCCGCGCTATGTGCAAGCGAAGTCCGCGTGCTGGCCTGGCGCCGAGTTAGTTCGGTCGGCCTATGCGGGTGCCTGATCCGTCAGAGAGGTGCTCGAAAAAAGATGGTACGTTGAGTGGGGTCTGGCAATTTTGACTGGCGCGGTCTGGGAAAAGTAGGTAAGATTGCTCCGGGCAGCGGAACAGTCCGCTGCGCAAGCATTCGGAGA
>JAADHY010000623.1 GCA_013151585.1 Planctomycetota bacterium | reverse complement strand
CCGTCGCACGCCGCCGAGCCGCTTCGCACGACTCCTTCAGACTCTTCCGTAACAGCGGCGACTTCCTCCCACGCGCCGACTGGGACAACACCGGCTTCCTCCCCGGCAGCTTCACGGTCGGTCACAGCCGCAGTGCCGCCTGAAAAAACGCGGCTGGAAAAGACGCCGCCGGACCGAGCCGTCCCTGAGAGCCGCCGATTCGAGACGCCCCGGGCGCGGTCCGTCACCTCCGCTACCTCTCCGACTGCGGAGTCTTCCGAGGGGCTGCATGATGCTCCGCCGCAGACCCGTCTGGACGCCGACCATCGGCTCGCTCAGCCGCATATCGACGTCCGAGCGTCTATCGAAGAATCGCAAGATGGCCGTTCCAACATGTGGACCGGGATCGGCCAACTGCTGGCGTACGCTGGCGTCCTAGGTTTGACGCTCGGCTCGTGCCTGGTGCTGTGGAGCTATTTCGGGGGACCAGCTCGTTACGCCCCAACCGGTTGGCTGATCACCACCGCCTCTCAGATGCTTCTGTTCCTGGGCGTCATCACTCTCATCTCCGGCGGGCTGGAACAGACAACGCGCATCCTGACCCGGCGGATCGACCGGCTGGGGGAGCGGTTGCTGAGGTTCGAGCAGGCGAGCCGAGCCCCGGTCGGTCACGGCCCCCGCATCTCACCGGCCGCGTATCAGGGCGCTGATCAAGCCACCGAGTTCCATCGCTCCGATGATAACGCCCGCGCCGCCGCGTCCAACCAGCACGCATGAACGAACTCGACGTGCCTTCCAACGGAAACCGGCGCCGTAATCCGAATGGCTGATGCGCGCGAAAAGAAGGGCGGGGCGCAGATATGGCTTCTTGCTGTGTTGCGAGTCGTCCTCTGCATTTCCTGTTCAGGAATACTCTGGCGGCTCAAAGGCCGTCTCTTTTGGGGCCGTCTGGATTGCATCGCACTTTGCCAGCCGCCAAGATGATGACACCGGACGGACCGGGCCGCCTCTGGCAAACCTTGGTCGCCAATCGGACCAATGAAGCCGGGAAAGCGAGGCGCCCCGATCGGGCTGTGATTCTCGCGTTCAGAACGCATGGCGACTCAGCAGGGACTTCATCTTCCGCCTGGCTCGGCCCGGTCGGTGAGAAGAGCCCGTCGTGCGGCATGCCCCAAGGAAAACTCTCATTGAAAGGAGGGCACGATGAGTGTTGCTGCCGTGATGCTGGCCGCTGTTCTGGCGGCGGACGGCCGTCCCTCAACCGTCGACGCGAAGGCGGTCGCTCAAGCCTTAGCGCAGTCCATCATCGGGCCGGAGGTTCCCCTGGCGGAAGTCCGAGCGTTTTGCGAGTCGAAAATTCCTCCCATGCCGCAGCCGCGTTCCGTCGGCGAATGGGAACAATTCGCCCATTCCATGCGCGAGGCGGTTCTGACGGAAGTGATTTTTCGGGGAGAGGCTCGACGCTGGCGCGATACGCCCGGCCGAGTGCAGTGGCTCGACACGCTGCCGGCCGGCCCCGGTTACGTCATCAAGAAACTCCGTTACGAAGCGGTTCCAGGTCTCTGGATTCCCGCCCTACTTTACGAACCCACGTCTTTGAAAGGCCGCGTTCCCGTTGTGTTGAACGTCAACGGGCACGACGGCAAGGGCAAAGCCGCTCCGTACAAGCAAATCCGCTGCATCAACCAAGCGAAACGCGGCATGCTGGCGCTAAACGTCGAATGGGTCGGCATGGGGCAACTGCGTCAACCGGGCTTCGTGCACTATCGGATGAACCAGCTTGATCTGTGTGGCACCAGCGGCATCGCCGTGTATTACCTGGCGATGAGCCGGGCACTGGACGTGCTGCTCGATCACCCGCATGCCGATCCGAAGCGAGTGGCTGTCGCCGGGCTTTCCGGCGGCGGCTGGCAGACCATCTTCATCAGCTCGCGCGCGTGGTTTTGTCCAACCCCGTCGCGGGTTACTCGAGTTTTCGCACGCGTGTGTGGTATGTCTCCGACCTGGGCGATTCGGAACAGACGCCGTCGGACCTGGCGACCGTCACCGACTACGCCCAACTGACGGCTTTGCGAGCTCCGCGACCGACCCTGTTGACGTTCAACGCTTCGGACCAGTGCTGTTTCCGAGCTGGACACGCCTTGCCGCCGCTGTTGGACGCGGCAGTTCCCATCTATGAGCTCTACGGCCAACGAGATGCACTGCGATATCACATCAACTACGATCCGGGGACACACAATTTCGAACGGGATAACCGTGAGGCGTTCTACCGAATGCTCGGCGACTTCTTCTACCTCGGCGACAAGCAATTCGATTGGCGGGAGATTCCCTCCGAGGCCGAAGTCAAGACGGCGGAAGAGCTGAATGTGCCGTTGCCCGCGGACAATCGCGATTTCCATGCGTTGGCTGTCCAATTGAGTCGCTCGCTTCCGGTGAAGCCGGCCCGCGGCCCTTCCGCTCAGCAGCCGCTTGCCGATTGGCAGCGCGATCGGAGGCAGGTTCTGCGCAAGCTGGTGCGAGTGACAGAGGCAGACGTTCGGGCAGAACGCGTCAAAGAAGAGGCCATGCCGGGAGGCCGGGTCGTCCTGTGGAAGCTCGAAGTCGCCGACACGTGGACGGTTCCCGCCGTGGAGCTCATTCCCGATCGCCCTCGGTCCGCCGCTCTGGTCTTCGCTGACTCAGGCCGAAAAGCGACCACCGAGCACGTCGCCGCGTTGCTGCATGCCGGGCGGCGAGTCGTCGCCATCGATCCATTTTACCTTGGGGAGTCGAAAATCACTCAGCGAGATTTCCTTTACGCCCTGCTCGTCGCGGCCATCGGCGAGCGGCCTTTGGGGATTCAGGCGAGCCAGGTGGCCGCCATTGCACGTTGGATGGCGAAGGATCGAGACATCGGCGCGGTTGAACTGGTGGCCGTCGGGCGGCGATCAAGCCTGGCGGCCATGGTCGCCGCCGCCCTGGAAGAAAAGGCCATCGGCCACGTGACCCTTTGGGACGGATTGCTCACGCTGAAGGAAATCATCGATCGGGACCTTACCGTGCGAGAGGCCCCGGAACTGTTCTGCTTCGGACTGCTGGCTCAATTCGACGTCCCTCAACTGGTGGCGTTGATCACGCCCCGGACCGTCCGATTCAGCCGCACGTCGCCCGTGGCTTCGGCCCCAGCCGGTTCGTCCCAAAACCCCCGTTCGCCTCGACCTTGACGCATCCAGGAGAGGACGCTGTGAAGGTTTATGTGTGTCCGTCCTCCGCGGTTGGCGTCGGCCGGCAGCAGGTGCTGGCCTCGTACTTGATCAACGACACTGTCCTGATTGATGCGGGCTGCGCCGGCTTTGGCTTGTCGTTGGCACAGCAGCAGCGAATTCGGCACGTTTTCTTGAGCCACTCCCATTTGGACCACGTGGCGTCGCTTCCGATGCTCATCGAGCATGTGGCCCACGCGCCCGACCCCGAGGCCAGCCTGACCGTCTATGCGAGCCGGGAAACTTTGGAATGCTTGAAGCGGCATGTTTTCAACGACGCCATCTGGCCGGATTTCGTCCGGCTGTCCGAGGACCCGGGCAGCAGCCTCTTTGGGAAACTTGTTCTGCGCGAGCTTTTGGCCGAAATGCCCGTCCAAGCGGCAGGGCTGCGGGTGACACCGGTGCCCGTGTGCCATACGGTGCCGACTTTCGCCTACGTTGTGGAAGAGCCCGGTACGGCGATCGGGATCATCTCCGATACGGCGCCGACTGAACGAGTCTGGGAGCTTCTCAATTCCACCGGACACCTCAAAGCGGTGTTTCTTGAAGCCAGCTTCCCCGACCGGCTCGGGAAACTGGCCCAAACGTCCCATCACCTGACCCCGTCCCTATTCTTTCAGGAGCGGGCGAAGCTCCGGTCAGACGCCCGGGTTTTCGTGATCCATATGAAAGCGGCTTTCGCGGCGGAGACGTGGGCTGAGCTAAAATCTCAGCGGCCAGAGGCGTGCAAGCCAGCAAAACTGGACTATGAATATCGCTTTTGACTCTCCCGGCTCGCCTTTGAGTTGTCGCGATACCCGCCAGCGAGACAGAATCGGCGAATCCGCGGATTTCCCGAAAAATAGCGACTCTTTTTGACGATATTCCCATCCATTGCGGTTGGAATCCGCTCACGCTCTTGCTACAATATCAACTCTAAAAGTCTAGTTTTGTCGCCACGAAAGACGCCTTGGGGCAAGCTGGGCGGAAACGACACAGATGGGCGGACCGAGCGGACGACCTGCCGTTTGCATTCGCCCTGAACGGCTGCCTCATCAAGGCGGATCACTCCGTAACCGCCCATACCGACAATTCCAATTCTCAAGCCAAAACGATCTCAAGGGGGAGGTCCAACGATGTACGATGCCACGTGTTCGGTACTGCAAGCGCCCGTTTTAGCCAGAGACATCATGACCACCAAGCTGGTGACGCTTCGGCCGGGGATGGATGTCTTCGACGCGATCGATTTGCTGCTGGAAAATGCGATTTCGGGCGCACCGGTGATCGATGACGACGGAAATTTCGTCGGCGTCTTCACAGAGAAAGACTGCCTGAGCATCCTGGTTCAGAGCGTCTATGACCTGCATCCGACCACCAAGATCGATGCATTCATCGAACGGCATCCGCATACGGTCGATGAGCAGACGGACCTGCTGACAATCGCTCAAATCTTCTTGCGGAACCCGTTTCGACGCGTACCGGTCCTTCGTGATGGGAAACTGGTCGGTATCATCGCCCGCCGCGACATTTTGCGCGCGGCCCACGACATCATGCACGATCTGATGCGTAACGGCGCGACTGTTTCGTCGAGCCCGCACGAAAGAAACACCCTTCTCTATCTCAGCTCGCTCGTCGAACGGCACGAGGCGCCCATTGCCTGAGTTGCCCTGCCCGGCCAAACCGCGCAAGTGACCTCGAGGTTAGGCGAGCTCCGCCGCCTTGCCAATGGCCCGTTGGCCGCGTGCACTGGCCTCGTCTGACGCTTGCCTCGGTACTGCCGTTGCGCCGAGCGGCGGGCGCAGCCAATAAGCTCAGATTTCCTCCAACCCACCGCTCCGTTTGTGCCGATACTACCGATAATCCTGCTTATTGCGCAGATTCGGTTCCAGAAAGAAAGGCCAAGCGGTGCAAACAAGGAGAAGGTTCAGAGGCGGCGTTTGGGCGTGGGTTGTACCGATGGTGGCCGTCGCGGGCTGCGCCGTGACGCGGCCGGAGGTTGGATCGGTGGAGCGGGGAAGCGCCGTCTACCGCGGAAGTGAGCCGCAACCAACCGCCAGCTCACAACTTGCAACGACAGAGGATTCAAAGTCCCCGGTGGCCCAGCACGCGGGCGCCACGAAGACCGAGACCGACGTTTTCCGAGCGGATCATCGAGTCCCCTCGTCCG
>JAADHY010000152.1:2224-4258 GCA_013151585.1 Planctomycetota bacterium | reverse complement strand
CCAGATCCGTCAGTACCTTCTCGGCCTTCTCCAGCAGCGCGGCATTGGTTTCGGCTGCGTCCGCCAAGGAATCCCGGCCGGTCTCGCGCAAGCATTCGCTCAAAGATTGCCAAACCTGACGGCCGTGCGGGAAGGGAAACATCACGGCCGCCTGCTGGAGCCATTCGGCCGCCTCCTCGTACTTGCTCTGCGCCTTCAGAGCTTCCCCGCGCAGACGCTTTTCTTCAAGCTCGTACGGCCCTGGATCCTCGATCTGGTCCAATTCCTGCAACGCCTGATCGGGCATGTCCAGTTCCAAGTATCCCTCGGCAGCCCTCAACTTCCTCAAAACAAAGGCATCGGATTGCTTAGCCATAGCCGTCGCTCCATGCTGTATGCCCAGCCCGGGCCGTCTCTCGTTGGGGACGCCGACCCGCCGTCTATCGATGGTGCAACGCCGGCTCCCTCCGACCCGGACCGCTTTAGGGGATCCCCGGACGAGGGTCCACTTCCGGCCGAGCAACGCATGCACCGTGCCTGGATGGCAATGCCCGTGCCAACAGGAACGAAACTTGGACTGCGTCCCGTAACTCCTGTGACAGCCCGTAGTTGAGGTCTGGGAGCCCGTCGGAGCTTGCGGCCCGGATCACCGGGCCGGACACTTACCCTGCAATTTCTGCATTCCGAGTTTGTTTTCTCTGGCAGAATTGGCACAACTGGCCTCTGCTGCTGCCAGTTTGGCTTTTGCCATGGAACAGACCATGCAGCGGCCGACGCCGGGGCCGGCGGCATACGTAACTTTTCGTGAACGGCTTTGGTCTTTCCGAGCGCTTTTCGCTCGATCCGCGGAGCCGAAAGCCTTGTGGGCAAAGCGACCGTTGCTGGGTGGAAGGGAAGTCCCGGACGCCGAGCGTTCCTTGAAGTCGCGTCGTGGACTGGCCATGATGCCGTTGCCTCGAACGCGTCTCGAGGGCCTTCGCCGAGGGTGTCGCGTGTGGTTCGAGACATCACGTCGGCTCTGGTCCGGACTATGGGAGGGCGCGATCAGAAGTCGCGGTTGTCCTCCGCAGGACGATCTCGCGGCCGGGAGCAGCGTGGTTTAGCTTAGACTGCGTGGATTTTTGTCGAGTCGGCCTCGCTGCGGCGGATTGGCGGACGACTTTTTTGGGCGCCCCGTAGAAAACCGGGAAGCGATGTATTTTTTTCTGGCTGCCTGTTTCGGTTCGGCGCTGGCAGTGGCGCTAGGGGCCACTACGCTGATGGTCCGTGTTGCGCCGTCGATCGGTTTGGTGGACTTGCCGTCGGACCGCAAAGTCCACACCGTTCCGACCCCTTTGGGCGGTGGCGTCGCAATTTGGGTAGCCGTCGTCGTCCCGCTGGCTCTGGGTCAAGCCGCGGCGTGGCTGCTCACCCGCGGGTACTTGCCCGCCGCTTGGTTGCCGGCTGACCTGACTCCTCACCTTGAGGGCGTGTTGTACCGATCCGGTCAGATGTGGGCCGTGGTGGCCGGAGGCACGGTCTTGACCATTCTCGGGCTACTCGATGACCTGCGCAACTTGCCCTGGGCCCCGCGGCTGGCCGTCCAGGCTCTGGTAGCGATCGGATTGGTCGCTGAAGCCGGAGTCCGGGCGACCGTGTTCGTTCCCTACCCTTGGGTCGGATCGTTTCTGTCGGTTCTCTGGATTCTCGTGCTCATCAATGCCTTCAACTTCCTGGACAACATGGACGGGCTTTCCAGCGGGATCGCACTGATCAGTTCGATTCTTTTTGCGGCGATCATGCTTTTCGGGACAAGCGAACCGCACTGGCTGGTGGGGGGAGTTCTCTTGGTGCTGGCGGGGGCCTTGGCTGGGTTCCTTTGTTTCAACTGGCCGCCGGCCCGGATATTCATGGGGGATTCGGGCAGCTATTTCATCGGTTTGATGCTCGCCTGCGCGACGCTGCTCGGAACGTTCTATGAGTTCGAAACGTCCGGCGGACAACACCGTCACGTCATTTTGGCGCCCGTGTTCATCTTGGCGGTTCCGTTGTATGACTTTGCTTCGGTCATTTTGA
>JAADHY010000152.1:0-2210 GCA_013151585.1 Planctomycetota bacterium | reverse complement strand
CGAGGGCCGCAGCCCGTTCCATCCGGACAAAAGTCACTTTTCTCACCGTTTGGTGCAGATGGGATTCGCGCCGCGGGACGCGGTCCTGACGATTCACCTGGCGACACTCACGACAGGATTGGGCGGTCTGCTGCTGTACCGGGTCCACGACTGGCTTTCGGCGGTTTTGATCGGCCTACTCATCGGCTGCGTTTTGGCGATCGTCGGCATACTGGAGACGATCGGGCGCAACTCGAACGGCGCGGCTCGCATGCACGATGGAACGAGCTGTACGGGGGAGGCCCGCTCCCAAGACGAGGTCGACTGAGACAGCGAAGGAAACCTCAGCCGCGGAAGCTCCCGGTAGCGAACATGGGTCGACTGCATGAAACGTGGACGGCGTTCAACTCGACGTTCGGCTTCGGCGAAGAAAACCGCCGCGCCGGTCATCGCCGAGCCCTCCCGCGGAGCAAATGGCGACCGGGACCCGCTCTCGGACCTGCTCGCACTGCTGATCGCCGCCTTGCTTCTGGCCCGGTTGCTCGTGCCCACCGAAGCGGCCGCCTTGGGCGAAACACTTTGGATCGCCCAGCTTTGGCTGGCGGCGGCTCTGGTCTGGTTTTGGCGTCAAGCTCGAAACGGAGCCTACCGGATCACCGGCGGATGGATCGATCTGGCGGTCTGGACGCTCGTGGCCGGCCACCTCGTTTCCGGAGCCATCGTGCTGTGCACAGAAGGCGACAAGCGGGCCGCACTCAACGTCATGTGGGAATGGGTGGCGTTGGGCGTCATGTTCTTCCTTGTCCGGACGGGAGCATCGACGCGTTGGGCCCGATCCTCGCTCACCCTGGCCTTTTGCGCAACTGCCATCGCGCTGGCGGGGTTGGGCGTCTGGCAGTATTACGTCTGGTACCCGCAAACGGCGTCGCAGTACGACGCCATGCGTTCGGAACTGGACACGTTGCTTGAAAGGGCCCAGACAGGCCGTCTCACGCCCGACGACGCCGACCGCTTGGAACAGCTCCAGGGTGAGTTCATCCGCCAGCAGATTCCTCTGGAGGGGCCCGAGCGGTTGCTGTGGGAGCAACGGCTGAAAGCCAGCCGCGAGCCGTTCGGGCTGTTTGCGTTGGCCAACACGTTTGCCGGTCTGCTATTGGTCTGGCTTTTGGTTCTGATCGACTGGGCGGTGACCGGATCAGGACAGACTCGACAGAACGTTTCCCGCTGCGCCGGGATTGCGCTGGTGGCCGGGTGTCTGCTGCTGACGAAAAGCCGCACCGCTTGGGTCGGTCTGCTCTCGGGGTTGGTCCTCTGGGGCGGACTCAAATTGCGAGGGTACGAACGTCCTGCTCGAATCCGATCGGCCAGGGCCAACGAGTCGGCGAGCGGCGAGCGACCCCAAGAGGCGTTCTTCCGAAGATGGCATCTTGCGGCTCTGGTTGTGTTTCTCGCGGCCGTTGTGGGCGCAGCCGTGATCGCGAGCCAAGGACTGGATCGCTTGGTCATCACCGAGGCCCCGAAGTCGCTGCGCTACCGGTTCGAATACTGGCAGGGGACGCTCCGGATTCTAAAGGAACATCCCTGGTTCGGTACGGGGCCGGGAAATTTTCGCCAGCATTATTTGAGGTACAAGTTGGCGGGATCGAGCGAGGAGATCGCGGACCCGCACAATCTGTTTTTGGATGTGTGGGCGAACGCCGGCGTGATTGGTCTGGTCGGGCTGTTGGGGCTCCTGATTGGCGGCGGTATCAGGCTTTTCCGGTCCGAGCCGGAGAATGAGACGACGGCCTCCGATGACACGTCCCCCCCAGCGTTTTGCCGCGATCTCTGGCTTGTCGGAGCGGCAGCAGGGTTTCTGTTGGTGCTTGGGTACGAGTGGCTTCTGGACGCGACGGCAGACCTCCGCCTGCCAGTCTTGCTCATCGGGGCGGTGTTGGCGGCCGCGCTAATGGGCCGGCCGACACTCACACAGTGCGGCTGGGCAGCCGCGATGGCCGGGCTGGGGGTCCATCTGCTGGGAGCTGGTGGTATCGAGATGCCGGCGATCGTCCAAACGCTGCTGGTCATTGTTATCCTGGGGACCGCGACTCCGTTGGGGGGAGGCCGCCCGGCTTCTGGCTCGCCCGCGGCCGCCCGGCGCTCATGGCCGTTTTGGACGGCGACGGGGCTGACGGCGGCGGCCTTTCTTGGCTGTCTGCTCACCGCCACTCTGCCGGTGCTCCAGCGGCGGG
>JAADHY010000085.1 GCA_013151585.1 Planctomycetota bacterium | reverse complement strand
GGCAAGCAGCATCTGGACGTCGTCGCCGAGATCGCCTCGCGCCTGAGCCTAGCCACCCTCTGACCCAAAAACGTACGCTAAACGCGTACGGTCGCTCTGCGACCCGCCTGTTTCAGCGACCGGACCTGCTCGGCCCTGCGTCCTTACTGCCTGCAAACACACCCGTCTCCGCGCCCAGGCTGTCAAGAACAACGAGAAGAACTTTTCTTCCACCTTGGGTCTGTCAACCGCAAGTTTTCAACATCCCACTCTGGGCCTCGGCCGCCCGGGGCGAGACGGTGCTGCCCGTGCCGGCCAACAGATCACAGCGCGTCCAGGGCGGCCAGGACGTCGTCCGGCAGTGTGAACAGTTCATCGACCAAGTCGCCGTCGGTGTTGATGATGGTGTCGTCGCCGGCACCGCCGCTCAGCGTGTCGCGGCCGGTCTGACCGTTCAAAAGATCGTCGCCCTCGTCGCCCATCAGCACGTCATCGCCGGCGTTGCCCAGCAGCGTATCGTTCCCGGTTCCGCCCAGGATCGTATCTTGGCTGGTGCCGCCCAAAAGCAGGTCGTTGCCATCGCCACCGTTGAGCCCGTTCAGACCGGTCCCCGCGTCGATGGTGTCGTCGCCGGCGCCGCCGATCAGCGAGTCGTTTCCGTCGCCGCCTTTGATCGTGTCGTTGCCGGCATCGCCGCGGATGACATCGGCCCCGTCGCCGCCGTCGATCGTGTCGTCGCCCGGTCCGCCGTTGATCGTATCGGGGCCGGGGCTTCCGATCAGCGAGTCGGGACCGTCACCGCCTTCGATCAGGTCATTGCCCGGCGTTCCGCCTCCGATAACGGTGTCCTGACCGCCATCTCCCAAGAGGGTGTCGCGGCCGGACGCCCCGTTGATGAGGTCGTTGCCGTCGTTGCCGCGGATGACGTCGTTGCCGACGCCGCCGGTTAGCGTGTCGTTGCCCGCGCCACCTTCCTGACGCACCAGCACTTGCCGTTCGCTGATCCAGGCCGTGCTGATCGTGTCGTTTCCGTCCTGTCCGCGCAGGTACAGTCGGAGCGGCGTCCGGATTCCCAGCAGACTGGAGACGGTGATGACGTCATCCCCTGCCCCGGCGTGGACGAACAGGACCGCCACGCTACCGGGCAGATAACGCAGCCGCGAGTTGCCAATCTGAGCTTCCAGCTCACCGCTGTACTGAGCGATAGTGATCGTATCCGCCGCATCGGTTCCGGTAATGACCACCCGGTCGGCTGGGTCCATCAGGCTGGCTCTATCCGTGCCGTCGCGGCTGGTAAAGGCCAGATAGTCGTCGCCATCGCCGCCGTCGATCCAATCGCCGCTGCCGCCCTGCCCTTTCAGGTAGTCGTTGCCGTCGCCGCCGAGGATGGTATCCTTGCCGGAGCTGCCGAGCAGGATGTCGTCGCCGCCGCGACCTTCCAACCGGTCGGCGCCGAGCCCGCCGAAGATGTGGTCTGGGCCGTCGGTGCCGATCAGCGTGTTGTTGCCGGCTGCTCCGTCGAGCGTCACCGACAGGCCGATAAAAGCTGATGCGTCCAGAACGTTGTCGCCGGCGCCGCCTCGCAGGTACGCCCGCTCGATTTCGCTGAACGTGTCTGTTCCCTGCCCGGTCGCCAACGAATCGGTCAGTGTCTGGTCGGCATCGGCCTCTTGGACGAGATCGTCCACGGCCTGGCCACCGGCGAGGTAATCGTCTCCTTCGCCGCCGGCGAGCGTGTCGCGGTTGCGACCACCGAGGACCGTGTCGTTACCGGCGCCACCGACAACTGAATCGCGGCCCGACTGACCGCTCAGGTAGTCATCGCCGTCGCCGCCCAGCAGCGTGTCGTCACCGACGTTGCCGAAGAGCTGATCGACGCCGGCGCCACCGTCGAGCCAATCGTTCCAGAAGCCGCCGATGAGCATGTCCGGACCGTCCAAGCCGATCAACGTCACCGGGCCGCCGAACTGGCCGGCGTCCAGGCGGTTTGCGCTCGGGCCACCCGTCAACTGGGCCGCCTGGATGTTCGCCAGAACGTCCACGCTGCTGCCGATCAGTTGCGTGTCGGTCAGAGTGAAGTCCAGGTCGCCGCTTTCGACCAGCAGGTCCCAACCGGCTTCGCCGTCGAGACTGTCGTCGCCCGCCTGGCCGGAAAGCGTGTCGTCGTCGTCGCCGCCCAGCAGCGAGTCGTTGCCCTCGCCGCCCAGGAGCGAATCCTGACCAGCTGGCCGCTCAGCGTGTCGCTGCCAGTACCTCCGTCCAACGTGTCGTTGCCCTCGCCGCCAGCCAGCGAGTCGTCGCCACCGAGGCCGACGATCGAATCCTCGCCGATGCCGCCAAGCAGTGTGTCGGGGCCGGCACTGCCGATCAGCGTGTTCCGGCCGTCGACGCCGTTAAGCGTCACCAGACCGGTGGTGAAGGCCGACGCATCCAGTCGGTTGTTCCCCGCGCCGCCGACCAGTTCCGCCTGCTCAATGCCCACCAGCGTGTCGTCGCCGTAGCCGGTCAACAGAGTATCCGTCAAAGTCTGATCGGTGTCGGCCACCTGGCGGACCAAGTCTGTGCCGGTGCCGCCGATGAGGGAGTCGCTCCCGCCGCCACTGATCAGCGTGTCATCGCCGTCCGCTCCGTCCAGCGTAACCGGTCCGACCGTGAACCCGGTCGCTTTGAGCACGTTAGCGCCGGCTCCGCCCGTCAGCCACGCCGTCTCAATACTGGCTAGCGTGTCTTGACCGCGGCCGGTCAGCAGCGTGTCACTGAGTGTCTGGTCGCCGTCAACCGTTTGCCGCACCTGGTCTTGTCCGTCGCCGCCGATGAGCGAGTCGTTGTCGGCTCCGCCGATCAGCGTGTCGTCCCCGGCGGCTCCGTCCAGCGTGACCGGTCCGAGCGTGAAGGCCGAAGCGTCCAGCACGTTAGCCCCAGGACCGCCCGTCAGAACGGCCTGCTCAATGTTCGTCAATTGATCGACACCACGACCGATCAACGTGCCGTTGATCAAGGTCATGTCAATGTCAGCCGTCAGCGTGACCACGTCGGAGTCGGCACCGCCATCGATCGTGTCGTTTCCGCCGCCGCCAGTGAGCGTGTCGTCGCCCGATCCGCCAGCAAGCGAAACGGCGACGCCCGCGGCCGAGGCATCAACGACATCCCGGCCGTCGCCGGCGTTGAGGGTCAAGCCGGCAGCGAAGAGGCTGTCCAGCGGCTCGACGGTGATCGTGTCGTCGCCTCCGGCCGCGTCCACCACGACCGAAGTGGTCGGAGCTCGAAATTCAACCGCTTCGCTCGAATCGGCGCTGGAGATTCTCAGAATCCCGTTGCCATCGACGCCGTCATCGGCCAGAG
>JAADHY010000738.1 GCA_013151585.1 Planctomycetota bacterium | reverse complement strand
TGTGCCGCGACTTGCGGGAGCAGCTTCAGCAGGCGTACGATCTGGAGCGTTTGTCGGCTCGGTTGGCGACCCGCCGTGCTTCGCCGCGCGATCTCGGCTTCTTGGCGAGGACGCTGGCCCTCCTGCCAAAACTCAAAGCGAAACTGGCCGGCCGCCGGTCCGAACTGCTGCATCACCTCGAGGAAAACCTCGACCTGTGCGCGGACTTGCGAGCTGACATCGAACGGGCTCTGGTCGATGAGCCGCCGCTCCTGGTCACCGAAGGCGGCATCATCCGGCCAGGGTATCACGCCCAGTTGGATGAGCTGCGCGAGCTGGCTCGGGGCGGCAAGGAGTGGATTGCTCGCTATCAGGCCAAGGAAATCGAACGGACGGGGATCCCCAATCTCCGCGTCGGCTTCAACAAAGTGTTCGGCTATTATCTGGAAGTCACGGCGTCCCAAATTGACAAAGTTCCTGAGGATTACATCCGCAAGCAGACGCTGAAGAACCAAGAACGGTTCATCACGCCCGAGTTAAAGGAATACGAAGAAAAAGTACTCCGAGCGGAAGAGCAGGCGAGGGAGCTGGAACGAGAGCTGTTCCAGGCATTGCGGGAACGGGTGGCTCGGGAGTGCTTGCGAGTCCAAAAGACGGCGACCGCGTTGGCTCAGGTCGACGTGCTGGCGGCGCTGGCGATGTTGGCAGTGCGACACGGATATTGCCGCCCCGAGCTCACCGAAGAACCGGTTCTGGACGTGCGGGAGAGTCGTCATCCGGTGCTCGATCGCCTCAAGCCGACCGGCGAATTCGTTCCCAACGACATCGTGATGAACGATTCAACCGGCCGCGTCCAGATCATCACCGGTCCGAACATGGCCGGCAAGAGCACGTACATCCGGCAGGCGGCATTGATCACCATCATGGCTCAGATGGGATCGTTCGTTCCCGCATCGGAGGCTCGCATCGGCGTATCGCGTGTTCGCTCGCGTCGGCGCCAGCGACGAGCTGGGCAAGGGACAGAGCACGTTTATGGTCGAGATGACCGAGACGGCTCGCATTCTGAACGGCGCGACGTCGCGCAGCTTAGTCATTCTGGACGAGATCGGCCGTGGGACAAGCACGTACGACGGCATCTCACTCGCCTGGGCGGTCACCGAGTTTCTGCACGATCAAATTGGTTGCCGCACGCTGTTTGCCACGCACTATCACGAACTGACCGAATTGACCTCAACGCTCAAACATGCCAGCAACTGGAACGTCGCTGTGCGCGAGCAGGGCGAGCAGATCGTGTTCTTGCACAAGATCGTCGAGGGCCCGGCCGACAAAAGTTACGGCATTCATGTGGCTCAACTGGCGGGAGTGCCCGCCTCGGTGATCGAACGGGCGAAGGTCATTCTGAGCTCGAAGAGGATCACTTGGACGAGCGGGGCCGGCCGAAGATGCCCGCTCGCAAAACGCGTCCGGCGGGCGAGCGTCAGCTTTCGCTTTTCGGCCCGGAGCAACACCCGCTGCTGGAAGAAATTCGTCACCTCGACATCGACCACATGACCCCGCTCGACGCCCTGCAAAAACTCCACCAAATGCGGCAAGAGTTGCAGAAGTAGCCTGACCGGCGGCGCGCATGGCACGCCCAGGCGAAGCAAAGGAGTGTGGGCGATCGATATTGGCTCTGTGGTCACGGCTGGTAAGTGATCCACATTGGCGAGGCCCACGCCAAGGCACCGTTCTCTTGCTCGATGCGGACGTAGTAATAGTACGACTGTCCGGGCTGCGCCTCGTGATCGGTGTAACGCAGGTCAAATACGCGCTGACGCGGCTCGGTCGTGAACACATACCGGTTGCTACGAATGACGTGCAACTTGGCGATGGGTTGGGTGCCTTCCACGGAAATCGTAAACGACGGCTTTTCGGACGTGGTAAAGACGTCGCCCATCAGGTGCTGGCCGCTCCGGACGATCAGAATGATGTTATCGTTCGCTCCGTAGCAATGTCGCTTCTGGAAAGCGTCGATGATTGCTTGGCGGGTCGCGTCTTCGGCCAACACGATGGCGTAACTGATGTGCGTGCTGAAATGGTCGCTGGAACTTTGAAAGCCCAGCCGATAGCCCTTGGCCAACGCGTTCCAGACGTAGCCGACGTCGTACCGTCCTGGTTTTTTCGGAACGGGAGCCGCTCGCGGGGCGCCCAGATGCTCGTAGCTCTGGTAGACCTGGCGGCAGCCTTGAAAAATCTCGACGACCGGCTCGACAAGTGGATCGTTGTCGCGCCAGTCGGTCCCCATCCCCGTTCCACTGGTGTGCGACGCGCACATACCGCCGAAGTGACGCAGATACGCATAAAACAGTTTTGTGTCGGGCGTGCCCTGCTCCGGGGTGCCTTTCAGATCGCCGCGGGGCAACGGCCGAATGCCGCGACGCGGCAAAATCGCGTTGCGATGACCGTTGGGAAACGAGTTGCTTCGCTCGTAGGAATGCACGGCGACGAACGTCGGCGGGTGGTGGAACAGCTCGGTCATCTTCTGGATTTGCCACCAAAAATACTCGATCCCATAACCGCTGTCGTGGTCGCCATTGCCCATCCAGTCGAGTCGTCCCGCGTCCATCGCGTAGCGCCAACTGTCTTCGAGCAGCCCGTCGCCGTCTCGGTGGGCCGTGTACTCCGTGTGCCGATGGAAGTCACCACGCAGCAGCCGCAGTGTGCGCCCGCCGACTTGCAGGCGGAAATCGCGGATTCGACGCAGTTCCTCCGCCTCCTTCGGATGGACGACCGGCATTTCGGCCTGCGGCTGGCGATCGCCAAGGAGTTTCGGCGGATGCGTCGGTCGGTCGCACGTTAATGTGGTGACGAACAGATCGCTTTGCTTTCGCACGGACGTGCGCTTCCGTTCGTCGCTGCTGTAAACGGCCAGCAGCCCGGCGTTCGATGGAACCAACGCGGGACGATTGTCGAGCAAGTTCGACGAATGCGGCAATTGGACGGCGCGCGCCCAACTTCGGCCGTCAAAGTGGACCGCGTAGCTGTGCCAGACTTCGCCTCCGCCAATACTACCAGGACGCGGGTGCCGCCGGAAAAGGAGCCACAGGCCGCCCGAACGATCGACGGCCAGCCGCGGCAGGCTGAGTCGCCCCAAGGGCTTCTTGCCGAAAAGGCCGGCCAGTTCGGCGGCCGGCTGGACGAGCTGCCCTTCTTGCAGGCACTTCACTCGAACGGTCCGGTGCTCGTACAACCCCCAACCGGGATCGACTTCCCCTCGATTGCGTCCCCAGGAAGCGGGAATGGTGAAGTCCTTGCCCCACTGCTCATCGCCCTCTTCGTAAGCGATCCAAATTCGGCCCGCCTCATCACACGCCAGGCTGGGCCGAGCTTCGAACCGGGCCGAGCCGGCGACGGTGACCGGCCGCCCCGATCCGTCACCACCAATCGTCTGAAGTCGCACGTCGTAGTTGCCCCGATCGTACGAGTCCCAAGCGACGAAGACGCGACCGCGCCCGTCGGCGGCGATCGCCGGACTCCATTCATTTGCTTTCGTCTTGGGGATCAGCCCATCGTGGATCGTGATACTCTCTGGGCGCAGCGGTGCACCGGCTCGCGACAAGAATGTCGAAGTTATTACCCCGCCAGCTTTGCCAGGCCAGCCACACCTTTCCGTCCGCATCCGTGGCCGCGACGACGTGAAAATCCGATCCGGCCGATCGGGTCACGCGCACGACCCGCGACCAGAGCCCCCGCGGCGGCTCGTCGGTCCGAGAGGGTTTCTTGCCGCTCGTCGGTGTGAAAACCCGGCAACAGATTTCCCAGTCGCCGCCCAAGTTCTGAGCCCACGCCACGAGCACATCGCCGCGTCCTGTAATGGCCACGGTCGGACGCCAGACGTCCAAGCCGGCGTCGGTCACGTCGAGCGGTCGGCTCCAGTTCGACCCGTCGAAACGCATCAGCCGGATGCGATCACCATTGCCTCGCGGAACCAATGAGTCGAAACTCCGCGCCCGCACGGCTTTCATATCAATCGGCGAGCCTCGCTGGTACTCGACGTAAACCAGCCAAAGCGTCCCATCGGGAGCCATGGCCGCCGCGGGGTAATCATCTTCGGTCGGTGGCCCAGTCAGCCGCGTGGGCGAGGAGATGCGGACGTCCGCCTGCGAGGCCGCCGCACAGGGCTGGACTGCCAATATCGCGGATAGAGTGGCCGCTGACAGAGCGACTTGAGGAATGCCGAATCGACACCGTTTCTGTTGGGTTCTCATAGGAATTCATCCGCTCAGATGGAGGCCCAATAATACTGCGCGCTTTTGACGGGACGCGGCGCGATCGTCCCGAAATTGATTGTAACGCCGCCCGCGTTCTCGAACCATGGTTCGTCTTGCTCTGATCCGTGGCGCTAACTGGTTCGCGAAGGGCGCCCACGCACAGGCGATGACTTTGGAACCATCGAATATCTCCACTGTCGAAGCAACCCCAAAAACGCCAAAGCCGCCCGCTGCACCGCATCGCCCAGCGAAGCGCGAGTTCCGAGTACGGCCTCTCTCGCGAAGAAGCAACCAAAACAAATGCGATGTCATTCTTTTTTGGGGGGTTGGTATGGGACTTGGCGGCGATATTCGTAACAGAGAGAAATGCGAAGGAGCACACATAACTCTTAACGTGGCCTTTCGGCCACAACCAATGAGGTTGGTTGGAGGTCTAGCAAAAACGGCGTTCCCCTGTAATCATGGTCAAGAACAGAAATTGCACCATGAGGAGGAACGCCGTGAAATTCGCTCCGCGTTTTCTCGCCAAGTTCGCCCCTGCTATTGTAGCCGTTTATAGCTGCTTCGATCGAGTCATTTTCAAGGGTTATCTGCCCTTCGGCGGCGAGCAGCACCTGAATGACTTCGTGGATAAATGCCTCGGCATCCGACGGGTCGACTTCATCCAGTTGCTCCGCAACAACTCCAACCAATTGATTGAGCACGCCAAGAGCCTGGCCGCCAAGCACGGCCGTCCCTATCGTCATATCCAGGGCAA
>JAADHY010000593.1 GCA_013151585.1 Planctomycetota bacterium | reverse complement strand
CCACTCGACGCAGTTTATCACAAAATCATCAATTTCTCCTATTGACGTTTTGCAGCACTTCTGCCTGCGCGCAAAAGCTGACATGCACCCCGTTCGAACCTCGGATTGACCCATTTCCGAATCTACTGGTAGAATCCCTTCCTCTCCGCAGAGTCTCTTCCATGTCCTTTTCCTTTTTCCGTTTGCATCCAACTGTTCTTCCCTTCCCTGAGCGGCCGCCGCATCTGCCTCTAGCACCGTGGGGGTCGACTGTCATCGTGTCTGCCGTGCTGGCGAGTTAAGCCTGATTTTCACCTCTCCGACCAGAGAGTTTTCCCATGGCTCAAGACGCCCAATCTGCTGCGCTCCAACCATCTGCCTTTGGAAAAGCTGACGAAGCGACCGTCGGCAGCGGTTCTCCGTTTCTCGAAAGATCGATCTCGGGAGCAGGCGGCGAGGTCCTAGATCGAGCGCTTCGTGAGCTGCAAGCTTCGCGTCTGTCGGTGGCGGCACTGTCGGATCAGGACCGCCTGGAGCTGGTGGAAGCCTGTTTGCACGGGACCATGCTGACGGCGTCAGAATGGGTCCGCGCATGTTGCGAGGCCAAGAGAATCCCTTCGAGCTCGTCGGCCGTGGCCGAGGAAATCACGGCCGGGCCTCTGACGGTGATTCGCTACTTGAGGCTATTAGCGCAAACACTGAATGCCTTGCAGAGTTCGCCTCTGCCGCGTTTGCCGGGCCGGTTACGCCGGTCACGAGATGGCCGGCTCTGGGTGCCCGTCTTCCCCACACGAGGGCTGTTCTACGATCGAGTGCTGCTGCCTGGGCTGCATGTCTTCGCTCGCATGGCGTCTGACGTCACAAAAGACAATCTGTCCGAGCACATCGCTTGCGAACTTCGTCAAGGTGCGGGACAGCCGGGACGCATCGCCCTAGTCCTCGGTGCCGGCAACGTCTCATCGATTCCGGCCACGGACTTCCTGATGAAGCTTTTTGCCGAGAGCCGGTTGGTGCTGTTAAAGCTGAGCCCGGTGAACGACTACTTGGGCCCCATTTTTGAGCAGGCTTTCGCTCCGATTTTGCGCGCCGGCTACTTACGGATCATTTACGGCGGAGCGGACCTCGGTGAGCGCGCGGCCTTTGACGCGCGTGTCGACGAAGTGCATCTGACGGGCTCGGCCACAACACACGAGCGGCTCGTTTGGGGCTCGGATGCCTCGGAACGCCAAAACCGCCGACGTGACGGACGGCCGCGACTGGCTAAGCCAATCACCAGCGAACTGGGCAACGTCAGCCCGTGGATCGTCGTTCCTGGGAATTATTCGGACCGACAGCTCCGGTTCCAGGCAGAGAACCTGGCGGCCTCGGTCGTGAACAACGCCGGATTCAACTGCGTCGCGACGCGTGTGCTGATCACGTGGCGGCATTGGCCGCAGCGCGAACGGTTCTTGCGGCTGGTCGAGGCGGTGCTGCGAGAGCGGTTCCGCCCCGAGCGGCGTACTATCCAGGATCGGCGGAACGGTTTCGCGAGGCCGTCGGCTATCAGCCGGGCTGCTTCCGCGATCTGGGCGTTCTCCCGTGGACACTGCTTCGCGACGTCGACCCCGACAGCTCGCCGCAGCTTTTGCAGCAAGAGACGTTCGTGCCCGTTTTGGCGGAAGTCGCGTTGAGCTCGACGTCGCCGACCCGGTTTTTGCACGACGCGGTCGAGTTCGTCAACGAACGCCTTTGGGGGACTTTGAGCGCCGCGTTGACGGTGCCGCCGGGATGCCGGCGCGGACGCAAGCGGCGTTGGGTCGGAGAGGCCGTCGCTCGGCTGCGATATGGCATGGTCGGCATCAACCATTGGCCAGGCACGTTGTACGGTCTGGCCAGCCCGCCTTGGGGCGCCGAGCCCGGCCGACCACTCAACGACGTGCAAAGCGGGCGAGGCTGGGTCCACAACGCTTACCTGCTGAACGGAGTTGAGAAGACGGTCTTGGAAGGACCACTGACTTTGCTGACGACGCCGATCTGGTTCCCCACCCGGTGGGATGCGGCGCCATTGGCTTGGGAAACGCTCCACCTGTGCTACCGGCCCACACTGAGACGGCTCACGCGGCTGCTCATCAACGCTTTGAAGGGAGAAGCTCGGTGCGGAATCTAGCAGAACGACGAGTCCTGATCACCGGGGCGGGCCGAGGTGTGGGGCGAGCGCTGGCGCAAGCGTTCGCCGAGCACGGAGCCGAAGTGGTGGTGACCGACGTCGATCCTCAGGCGGCCGCCGAGACGGTCACTGCGCTGAGCCGCGCCGGGGCGAACTGCTGCGGCTATCCGATGGACGTGACCGACCGCGACTCCGTACGCGACGTCCGCCAGCGGCTGCATCAAGCTCGCGGTCCGATCCAAGTGCTCGTGAACAATGCGGGCGTCGTCTACGGAGGCCCTTTGCTCGACGTCCCATGGGAACATCATCGCCGCACCTTTCTCGTCAACATCTTGGGGATGGTGGCCGTCACGTACGAGTTCTTGCCGGACCTGATCTCCGCCGAGGAAGCCCACCTTGTGAATCTCGCCAGCGCCGCCGGACTGGTCCCGTTGCCTTATGCCACGACGTACGCGTCAAGCAAGTCGGCCGTGGTGGGGTTTTCGGAATCCTTGGCCGAAGAATTGCGGCTGCTGGGATACAGGCACGTCGGAGTCACCACGGTCTGTCCGAGTTTTATTCAGACCGGACTTTTCGACGGTGCAAAGCCCCCCCGACTGTCGGGATTCCTAACAGCGGAAGACGTGGCCCGGTTGGTGCTTTCTGCTGTCCTGAAAAACCGACCGCGCGTGCTGACACCTTGGCTAGTTAAACTGGTTCCGCTTGGACGAGAACTGCTGCCCGTTTCCATCGGCCGCTGGCTGTGCGACACACTCGGCGTGACCACCAGTATGGCCCGCTGGTGCGGGCATACCGTCCCCGCACCCACGGCTGCTGACGGCCAAACGGTCGCAAGCAAGCCTGACGCTTCGGCTGACGGCTCGCCCGGCACGATCCAGTGGCCGGAGGACCAAGCGACATCCGACGCGAAGGACGAGTCGACAGAAGACAGCGCTGAGCCACGGAAGAAAGCGGCGTGAGTCGGACATCGAAAGAACCGTGATCAGAGTGCATGGTGAAGATTCCCAGCCGCAAGATTTGTTGCTAGAGCCGGATGTGAGACAGTCTGACTTGGCCCATGAAAAGAAGGCAGAAGGTGAGAGCCGGGAGACAGGAGATAGAAGTCGGAAGCGAAAGCAAAAGGAACTCGCAGCGTCTCTCGATCGGCAACGACCAGAGATTGCAATTCGGAATCATCGATTCTCAATTCGCAAGACCCTTCGACCCTCAACCCTCAACTCTCAACCCGTCAGCAGGACCTCGGTATGGAAATCTCCCGGTTGCAGACCGAACGCCGGATGGCCGCTTCGGCCTATCCGCTCAAAGCGCGCTGGGATCGTGCCGCCTTCCCGTGGTTGTCCCAGTATCCGTGCGACGTGCCTCCGGGGCTGGAGTTTCCTCGGCTGCGAACTGAGCAGCTCCTTTTGTGCGCTCACGACCGCTACGCCGACCGCATTGCTCTGCGGTACTACCGTACGCACTGGAGCTACGAGGAGCTGTTGCAGCGTGTGAAGCAGGTCGCCGGGAACCTAGCCGAAATGGGGGTGGCGGCCGGTGACCGAGCTCTGGTCGTTTTGCCGAACTGTCCGGATTTTGTCACTCTTTTTTTCGCCCTGCATTGGCTTGGAGCGGAAGTCGTCCCCGCCAACCCGCTACTGTCGGGTAAGGACTTGGTGCAGCTTGCTGAACTGGTCGCACCGTCACTAGTGGTTGGACTGGATGTCCGCTTAAAGCCCGTCCTGCAGTTACTCCGGCAGTGCCCCGTGCCTCGGCTGATCGTTAGCAGTCTGGCTCCGCACCTGCCCTTTTATCTTCGATGGCCCTATCGGCTGAAGACGTTTCGAGCGATCACGCCGAGTGGGCTGAATTCGACCGCGGTTTTGCCTTTCACGCGGTTGTATCGCTCCGACGTTCCGCCGCTCGACGAGCCGCTTGGCCGCGACGCCGACGCGCCCGCGGTCCTGCAACCGACGGGCGGCACGACCGGGACACCCAAGGTCGCCGTCTTGCGTCACGCTAACCTACATGCCAATGTCGCTCAACTGCACGCGTGGTGCCGATTGGAAGCGGGAAGCGAAGTGGTGCTGGCGGTGTTGCCGTTCTTCCACGTTTTCGGAGCGACAGTGGGGATGCTGTCGTCGATCGCCGGCGGCGCGACCCTGCTCTTACAGGCCCGATTTCAGCCCGCTCGGGTCTGGCAAGTGATGGACCGATGGCGTCCGACGGTGGCACCGATGGTCCCTTTCATGTTCGCGGCTTTGTGCGAGGAGATGCGACGGCGGCGTCAAAACCTTTCCGGCCTGCGTTGTGGGTTCTCCGGAGCCTCGGCGCTGCCAGCCGACGTCAAACAGGAATTCCAGGACCGGACCGGCGCGGTCATCTTCGAAGGCTATGGTTTGTCTGAAGCCTCTCCGGTCACCCATTCCAATCCCGCTGCGTCGAACGCCCGCACGGGAAGCATCGGACTGCCGCTTCCGGACACAGAAGCTCGGATCGTTGATCCGCAGTCCGGACGGACGGTGCTTCCGCCGGGTCAGGTCGGGGAATTGATCGTTCGCGGTCCGCAGGTCATGGCCGGATATCTGAACCAGCCAGACGAAACCGCTCGCGCACTGCGCGACGGATGGCTGCACACGGGCGACTTGGCCCGTATGGACCGCGACGGCTTCTTTTACATCGTCGACCGCAAGAAGGACATGATCATTTCGGCGGGACTCAACGTGTACCCGGCCGAAGTGGAACGGGTGCTCGAAGAGCACCCTCAGGTGGCCGAGTGCGCGGTCGTAGGGCTGCCCGACCGCTTTTACGGCGAAAAGGTCGTGGCTTTCATCGTGCCGGCTGAGACGGCGCGGCTCGATGCGCGAGAGCTGAAAGCGTTTTGCCAGGATCGCAT
>JAADHY010000276.1:2955-3753 GCA_013151585.1 Planctomycetota bacterium | reverse complement strand
CGACAGCGGCCGGCACGTAGCAGTACCGGACGTAGTCCATCACCATGCGGTCCGCGTTAAACCGCCAGCCCAGGGTCCGGACGGCTCGCTTCATTCGCTTGATCCACCCCTGAGGCAAGCCGTCGGCGTCGCGGTCGTAATAGAGCGGGATGACTTCTTCTCGCAAGACTCGGACCAAAGCTTCAGCGTCCCGTTGGTCTTGAACGCCCTGGTCGGCGTGGGTCAGTCCGTTGCCGATGGCGAAGCCGTTCGAGCCGTCGAAGGCCTCGGCCCACCACCCGTCAAGAATCGAGCAGTTCAGCCCGCCGTTCAGGACGACTTTCTGGCCGCTGGTGCCGGAAGCCTCCAGCGGCCGGCGGGGGTTGTTCAGCCACACGTCGACGCCCTGAACCAGGTGCCGGGCGAGGTTGATGTCATAGTCTTCGAGGAACACCACTTTGCCGAAAAAGTCCGGGTGTTGCGCAACTTGGTAGATTCGTTGAAGGATGCCCTTGCCCACGTCGTCGGCCGGGTGAGCCTTGCCGGCGTAAATGATCTGCACGGGCCGGTCACTGTTGTTGACGATTTCGGCAAACGCCTCCATATCCCGCAGGATCAGGTCCGCCCGCTTATACTCGACGAATCGTCGAGCAAAGCCGATCAGCAAAGCTTCGGGGTCCAAGGCATTGTTAAGAGCCGCGATTTGTTCCTCAGGCATCTCTCGCCGACGGGCCTGCTCGATCAGCCGCGTGCGAGCATACACGATCAGTCGATTTTTCAGCGATTGATGGGTTTCCCAGAGTTCGCCCGGCGTGATCT
>JAADHY010000276.1:577-2835 GCA_013151585.1 Planctomycetota bacterium | reverse complement strand
GTGGACGCCGTTAGTGATATGGCCGATCGGGATCTCTTCCTCACGCTGCCACGGCCAAAGGCAGCTCCACATGCGTCGCGTCACGCCACCGTGAAGACTGGAGACGGCATTGGCCCGGCGGCTCACTTTGAATGCCAGCACGGTCATGCAGAAAGGTTCGTCCTTTCGTTGCGGGTCGACGCGTCCGAGCCCCATTAAAGTATCGTGGTCCAGCCCGAGTTGGTCGGCGAGCGGCCCCACGTGTTCTTCGACCAGATCCGCTGGAAAGAAGTCGTGCCCCGCCGAGACCGGCGTATGGGTCGTGAAGACGCACATGGCGGCCGTTTCCCGCAAAGCCTGATCGAAGGGCAGACCATCTTCCTGAATACGCGTCTTCATGATCTCCAACGGGGCGAAAGCCGAGTGTCCTTCGTTCATGTGAACGACACTGGGGCGGATCCCCAACGCATGCAGCGCGCGCACGCCACCGATTCCAAGGATGATTTCTTGTCGAATCCGCGTTCGCAGGTCGCCACCGTATAGCCGAGCGGTCAGGCGCCGGTCGTGTTCGTCGTTTTCAGGAACGTTCGTGTCCAGCAAGAACAAGTAAATCCGGCCGACATGGACCCGCCAAACACGAGCAAAGATTCTGTCGTTGCGGGTGTCGACCGAAATGACTATCGGTTCGCCATCTCGGCCAAGGGCCGGATGCATCGGCAGCCTCGCGACGTCGATCTTAGCGGGCGATTCCTGTTGCCAGCCCTCTTGGTTGATTCGCTGGGAAAAGTAACCCTCGCTGTAAAACAGCCCCACTCCGACCAAAGGAACCCCCAAGTCGGAGGCACTTTTCAGATGGTCGCCTGCGAGAATGCCCAGCCCGCCCGAGTAGATCGGCAGCGACTCGTGCAGACCGAACTCGGCCGAGAAATAGGCTGCGAC
This sequence comes from Planctomycetota bacterium, assembly GCA_013151585.1. Taxonomy (GTDB): domain Bacteria; phylum Planctomycetota; class Planctomycetia; order Planctomycetales; family Planctomycetaceae; genus JAADHY01. Next base: position 1,917 of record JAADHY010000276.1, on the reverse strand, counting down.
CCGATGCCCCAAAATCCCGGCGTGCGTGGCCCCCCAGGTGTCATCCGATTCCATGTACTCTCGCCACCGCCGGTAAGCCCAGTTGACTCGCGAGTGGAGCACCAACTCACGAGCCTTCTGTTCGAGCTTGTCCGGCGGGTATTGTTCTAACAGCACCACGGGATTGTGCCCTGTCTGCCGCCACAACGCCGGATCAATCTCTCGGAAGATGCTGGTGACCTCCGGCTGCCAGCTCCACCACAAGTTGCTTGCCAGTTCCGACAGCTTCTCGTGCAGTGTTTTCTGTTCTGCCATCGCCTTCTCCCTGCTATGCTCGTCTCCATACGCGTCGGATTTGGGACTACACCGAGCCATTCCGACGCGAATGGCGAGTGGAGTATACTCGCCTGGCGCCGTCGGTCGAGAGTACGTCGGCGGAAATCTCGGAAATGGACCGTTCGCGGCCGGGCAAACGCGTGTGACCGGCCGGCTCTTTCGAGGGTTGAGTCGGCTGATCGGCCGTCGGCCCTCGGTTGCCCGCCAAACCCGTGCCTTGGAACCGGCGGAAGTGGTACAGCGTAACCCAACGCATCTCAAAAGCTTATGTGCGAGGCTGGCCGGGACGCGGTCTGTGCTTCCGGCGACTGCGCCCACGAGAGGCTGGCCGTGCGGTCGATGGCGGGAGCCGTCATGGCACGCAGGCCTTCGCACCAGGAAAGGACCGGAAACGCGAGTCACGACGAACGGGTGGTAGCCAGTAGATCGGAAACATGGTGAAGCTGCAGAAAACAGGAAGGCCTGTGTCCTCAGAAAGGGGCCTCAATTGATGAGATTCGGGCGAGCTCCCGTAGGAGCCCCCGCAGATGGAAAGGAACCCGGATGAACGAATCCGGAAAGCGAAAGACGGCTGCCCGACCTACCGACGTTCTCGGTTGGCTCGGCATTTTGGCCGCGGGTGTCGCATTGACCGTGGTCTTTTGGCGCCCCTTGTGGACGGGCGGTGGCTTGGTCGGCGGTGACGTCTATTCGTACTACCTCCCGCAGAAGACCTTTTACGCCGAGCGCTTGCAAGCGGGCGAGTTTCCCTTGTGGAACAACCGGACTGGGTTCGGCTATCCCTTGGTTGGCGAGAGCCAGACGGGCGCGTTTTATCCGCCCACTTGGATTCTTTATCGTCTTTTGCCCGTGACCTGGGCCTACAACGCGAACCATTTGCTGCACTACGTGCTGGCCCTGTTCTTCGTCGCTGCCTACACACGGATCATCGGCCTGGGCTGGGCCGCCGCCCTATTTGCCAGCGTAGTCTACGTATACGGATGGTTCCCTCCTCGGAGCTGTGTGGAATGGGCGATCATCGGCGG
>JAADHY010000276.1:0-459 GCA_013151585.1 Planctomycetota bacterium | reverse complement strand
CTGGCCTGGATCACGCTGCTGACGGTGGTGCTCTACGCGGCAGTGTCCCTGGGGGGGCGTATTGCCACGGAGGGAGGTTGGGCCGTCTGGTCGGCGGCTGGGGTTTTGAAAGGCTGTGCTGAGTCCCCGAATCCACCGCCCGCCCGAGGGGGGACGCCGTTCGGCCCCGGTTTAGCGTCGAGAAGACGGATCGCCGTTCTGCTCAGCGTCGCGGTCCTGGGGGCGTACGGGCTGGCGGCCATCCAATTGCTGCCGACGTGGGAACTGAAGCAGCATAGCCAGCGGCGAGCTGTTTCCTCGGAGCACGATCCCAGTTTCGGCATTTTGCCTCCCTGGTATCTGGCCCAAACGGTCGTCCCCTGGCGATGGTACACCCCGCTGGTGAATCGCGACGAGGAGCTTGGTCGATGGTCGGCGGCGCGCGGGATGCGAACCAACGCCGTGGAGGCTCACCTGTAT
>JAADHY010000225.1 GCA_013151585.1 Planctomycetota bacterium | reverse complement strand
CGGAGGCTAGCGCCTGCCGCTCACTCGTTTTGGTTGCGGTCGTTAGGCCGTGTTGGGATGCAAGTGGGGACGCTCGCTCTTCGTGAGGTTCGATGCAGCGCTCAGTTGCGGCCGGTGACCAGAACTCGACCGCATCCCTTCCTGAAAAAAGGAGGCTTCGAGAATCATGGACGTAGCCGTCTTTAGCACGAAAGAGTACGACAAAACATTTCTCAACGAAGCCAACAAACGTTACGAGCACGACCTGACGTTTTTCAAACCGCACCTGGATACGGAGACAGTCATTTTGGCTTCGGGGTTCTCGGCGGTTTGCGCTTTCGTGAACGACCAGCTCGATCGCCCCGTGCTTCAGCGGTTGGCGGAACAGGGAACTCGGCTGGTGGCGCTGCGGTGCGCTGGGTTCAACAACGTTGATTTGATCGCGGCGCGCGAGATGAGCGTCACGGTCGTCCGCGTCCCGGCCTATTCGCCGCACGCTGTTGCCGAACACACGGTCGCTCTGATCTTGGCGCTGAACCGGAAAATCCATCGAGCTTTTGCGCGCGTGCGAGAGGGAAATTTTGCGTTGGACGGCTTGATGGGCTTCGATCTTTTTGAAAAGACCGTGGGTATCGTGGGAACCGGGCAGATCGGAGCCGTGGTCGCGAGAATTATGAACGGTTTCGGCTGCCGGCTGTTGGGCTACGACGTGCGAGAGAACCCCGAGTGTTTGCATCTGGGTGTTCAATACGTGTCGCTGCCAGAATTGCTGGCCGAATCCGACATTGTCACGCTCCATTGTCCCTTGACGCCGCAGACGCACCATCTGATCAACGATAAGGCTCTTCGGCAGATGAAAGCCGGAGCCATGTTGATCAACACGAGCCGTGGAGCCGTTGTCGACACGAAGGCCGTCATCCGCGCGCTGAAGTCCGGACATCTAGGATCGCTGGGTTTGGACGTCTACGAAGAGGAAGCCGACTGCTTTTTCGAAGACCTGTCAAACAAGGTCATTCAGGACGATGTGTTGGCTCGCCTGCTCACGTTTCCGAACGTGATCATCACCGGCCACCAAGCCTTCTTCACCAAAGAGGCCATGGAGCGAATCGCTGACACCACGCTAAGCAATATCAGTGAGTTTGAGGCTACCGGCACGTGCCGCAACGTGGTGCCAAGCCCGAGTTAGAACCGAAGCTGTTGCCCCAACGAGCAACGGTCGCGTGGTCCCCTTGAGCGAAGCCGAGGGCGTGGTATCCTCTGAGGGAACATGCTCCGCCGCGTCCTCAAGGCTGAATTGCGTCAACAGAAATGGAAGCCACCGGAACGCGGAGCGTGCGAGAACTTGCGTCGAGCTGCCATGATGGCAACAAGAGGCTCCTCACTCGACCGCCAACCGCGCACCCTCTCCTCGCTGTACGAGGCCGTACGGGGCGAGCGGACGGCGTCGCGGCATCGTGACTGGCCAATGCGGTGAACGTGTCGACGGTGCCCGCAGCGAGTCGCAACGGTTGGCTCGCCGGACGCGCATCTTGACAGGGGAAGACTTCGCGACAATCCAAGCGTTTCGTGGTTTAGGAGACCGATGATGTTCCATGGTGTGTCTGCAGGATGGTTTGTCCTTGTTGGTCTGTTGACAGGTGGCTCGGACCCGCTGCCGGTGGTGCGCGAACTGCCCCTGGAGGCGGTTTACCAAGCCGAGGCGCCGATCGTGATCCAGACGGGCGACGAGCCGGCGCGGTTTGAGATCAAGCTGCCGAGCATCGAGCCGAAGGACGGCTTGCTTTGTCTGCGATTCGAAGCGTATTTGAAAACGCCTCGTCCGGCCGGATGGAATCCGTATTTGGGCATCGTCGTCAACGGCCGACCGCTGAGCGCAAGCACGCGAAGCGGGCATCTGAGGCTGCTGAAGCGAGGGACGATCTTCGAGACGACACTCGGGCCCAAACCGTTGTGGGGGGGCCGAGCGGGAATGCCCACGTTGAATACGGTCTTCTGCCCAGGCAGCAGCGACCTGGACCCGCGCATCTTGACGGACCGCGACGAGGGCTGCTGGTACTTGCTGGACATCTCGGACGTGGCTCATTTCATTCGGCGCGGTGCGGACGAGCGGATCGAGTCGGCCGAGCCGAACCAGATCGTCTTCGTGAACACGTTCGTCAAACGGCTCGTGCCGGGACGCAAGAGTTATCCGCCGATGGTGATCGACCATCTGACCGTAGGCTACTTGCCGAAACGGTGGGCCGATCGGCTCCGGCGGGCTCAGATGGAAACGTACGAGCCGGTCTCCACGGGGCCGACGCTGACCGGTCCCGACTTTCAACTGCGAGTCGCCCCGAGCGGCGGCATGCAACTTTCGGTCGGTGAGGAACGCTATTTCTTCGCCGCCGCGCTGTCCTATCCGGCCGAGCCAAAGATGAGATTCAACACGCTGACGCCAGAGAAGGCGGCGGGACAACCGGGCTGGAAGCCGCGGGTTGAGCGAGCGGCCGACGGAACAATCCGCGTGACTGCTCGGGCCGCAGCGTATCAGATCGAACGCTGCGTCCAGGTCGACGGATTTCGTGTCCGGGTCCGCGATACGATCCGGAATCGATCGGCTGAGCCGATCGGGCTGGTCATCCGCAACACATTGGCCTTGGACCGGCTACCGGCTGATCCGACTTGGCGTCTGGCCGGGACCGACCGTGAATCGATCATCGGCGGGGCGGCCGCCAATCCGACCGTCTTCGCTGCTCAGAAGAAGAGCAGCGTCGGAATTGTGGCCGAGGACAACGTCTTCCGGCTGCAACTGGAACTGCTGCGTCGGTACAACGCCTTCGATTTTCAAACTACCCATTTCGGGCTGGATGCGGGCAAGTCGTACACGCTCGAGTGGACCATCTATCCGCTGCGAAGCCTCGGCTATTTTGACTTCGTCAACCGCGTGCGACGGGATTGGGGCGTCAACTATAAGGTCGAAGGGCCGTTCGCGTTCGACGACGAGGCGGTGGCGGGACGGGCCGTGAAGATTTATGTGTTCGGTCCGTGGCTGGACTATCACCATGATGGCTCGCAGACCCGGGAAAGTTACGCGCGGCGCGTCCGGCCCATGCTCCAGCGGCTCAAAAAGGCTCAGCCGGATGCCGTCTTCATGCCGAAGTTGGAAAGCAACCTGTTCACAATGGTCAAATCGCGTATCCCCGACGGCGAGCTCCTGCCGGGCAGCGACCGGAAGGCGGGCCGCTACGGGCATTTCCTGACCAAGGAGCAGTCGGCAGTGCTGGATAAGGCTCTCGGCCCGTGGCGCGATTCGGTCCTGCGGACCGAAGACGGCCGTATTATCGTTGATACCTACTATCCCGGTTACCTGCCCAACAAAGCCGACTTGTTCAACCTGTTGGTCTACGTGCGCGACGGTAACTATCGCTACCGGCTGTTCCTCGACCAGATCGATTTCGCGATGGACCAGATCGGTTTCAACGGCGTTTACATCGACCAGTTCAGCCAGGAAGGCGGGTTTTACCGTCGAGACCGCTTTACTTACGACGGCTGGGATGGCCATACGGTCGATCTGGATTCGCAAGGCCGCATCCAGCGCAAGCGAACCGACTGCAACTTGGTCGGCGCGACCGCCCGAGCCAAGATCCTCAAGCACATCTTGTCGAAAGGTGGCCGCGTGGTGACCAACGGACAATCGACCGTGCGCGAAACTCGCGGCCTGCCCGTGTACGCCTTCCAGGAAATGGAAAATGATCCGGTCAACCCGCTCGACTACTTGGACCAGAAGCCGCCGATCTTCTACTGGCAGGCACGGGGACACTTAGCCTGCCCACTGATCCTGGGGCTGCGCCCGGTCCGCTATGGCGAGGCGGGCAAAGAGCATTGGGCCGAGATGATCATCAAGGGCGTCATCACCGCACTGCGCAACGGGGTTTTGTATTACTACTACACGTCGACCATCCCGGCCAGCGGCCCCGGCGCCGGCGAATACGGTCCGCTCAACCACATGTTTCCCTTCACGCCGATCGAGTTGCATGAAGGCTGGCTAGTGGGCGAAGAGCGGATCATCACGTGTGTGACCGGCTCTTACCATTGGCCGCATAAAGGCAAGCCGCGCTGTTTGCTCTTCGACCTGCACGGCCGCAAGAAACAACACGCTTTTTCGATCCGGCCCTCCACGGCCGGCGGATGGGATGTGACCATCCAACTAAACGACTGGAACGAAATCGCAGTGATCGAACAATAAGCTTTCCATGCATCATGGAGAGTCCGCTGTTCGCACGTGCTCTCGGGGTCAGCGGGTTGCAGCGTTTTCTTTGCAGGGCGCCAAAAGGGGCTGGCAAGTCGGTGACCGACGTCGATAATTCATCGTCGATCTGAACAACGGGACGCCTGAGTTCGCTCGCGAAATCAAAGCCGGAGAATCCGGAGAAAGGGAACGCATGCCGGCTGAGAAAACCGCTATTGGCATCGTTGGTAGCTATCGCCGTGAAGGCGTTGTGGCGACGGCGGTTGCGGAAGTCTTGTCCCAGTTGGAAAAGCAGGGAGTCGCAACAGCGACGGTCTTCTTGCTGGACGAGCCGATCGGGTTTTGCACCAACTGCCGGATGTGCATGCAGTCTCCCGGGCCGGGGCGCGGACAGTGCATCCAGCACGACGGCATGGACGAACTCTTGTCGCGAATTGAGCGGGCCGACTATTTGGTCATCGGAGCGCCTGTCAATTTCGGCAACGTCAATGCGTTGACGCGGCGCTTCATCGAGCGGTGCGTACCATATGCGTATTGGCCGTGGGGGGCTCCGGCACCGAAGCTTCGGAACCGGGTGCGACACAAGAAAGTCGTGCTCGTTTCTTCGTCGGCCGCTCCATCGTGGGTCGGGCGCTACGCTTACGGAGCGGCCCGAGCGCTCAAAAAGCTTTCCCGCGTCCTTGGCGCTAAAGTTGTGGGCGTTCTTTGGATCGGTTCGGTGATCCACGAACCGGTGGAGTTGACCGAGAAGGCCAGTAAGACAGCCAAACGGCTCGCCAGAAAATTGACCGCCGGCTAACGTTGAGGCGGCCCATCAGCCGGTGAGGCGGTCGGTCGGCTCATTCAGGCTTTCTGCCGGAGCAAGTCGAGAACACTGTGTTCGTGCAACGAACAGGCGGCTGGGCCGGCTTCGGTTGCGAAAAACGTCGACCGTTCGGCTTCCTGCGGAAATCGGCTCTGATACGCTTCCCGCCACTGCTCGATCCACCTTTCCCGGTCGTTGCGGCGGATCAGGGCCCAGACGCTGCCGCCGAAACCAGCACCGAAAGCGGACGCTGCCGCGGCGCCCAGCCGTCGGGCGCTGGCTGCCAAGAACTCGGTCTGCGCCACCTGATTGCCCAGCAGTCGGCTGGCGAGGTTCTGGGACCGATCGACGAGCTCCCCGAACCTTTTCAGATTCGACTCATCCAACCGGTCGGGCACCGCCGGAATGATTTGTTCGCTCTCGGCCAGGAAATGCTCGAACCGATCGACGAGTTGCTGCGAAGAGAACTCGCCGGCCGCCGCTTGCCGCAGCACATCGCGGATGCGTTCGGGCGCAGTCGGGGCTGAGCGGATGGCTGCGGCCAGGTGCGGATCGTCGCGGCCGGTCGCCCGCCGCCACAGCTCGGCCGCGGCCGCCGCCAACCGAGACGCTCGATTGTACTTCTCCATCGCCGCTCCCGTCTTTTCGGCCGCCACTCCGCTGGACGCGATCGCAAACGTGTAATCCGGCGGCATCTGCACGGATCGCTCAAACCGGACCGGACAATACGCGTACTGCACCAACTGGCCGGCTCGGGCGCAAAGCATCGCCGTGTGATCCTCGCTGCCTCCGAAAGTCCCGACGCCGCGATCGCCCTCCAGGCGACCGAACGTCTGACCGTTTTCGATCGTGCCCAGGTAGCCCGCCAGGTCTTCGACCCGTTGAATCTCTGCCTGATAAGTCTCGTGCTGCCAAAGCCGGTTCAAATCCGCCAAGAGGGCGAAGGTCATGACGATCATTACGCTGGAACTACTCATGCCAGCCGCCGACGGCAGGTCGCTGGCGAAAGCAATGCGAGCCCCTCGCAGCGACCGGGGAAAGTTCCGAACCAGTCGCCGGACAGCCGTCATTGGGTAGTTACTCCAATGGCCGACCGTGGGGGTCAGCTCGGCGGTCAGGGCGAAACGCACCCGCTCCGACCACGCCACGTCCACCATTTCGACTTCCGCCGCATCGGTTCGTACGGCCACCGCGCAGAAGCCACGCTCGGCCGCTGCGAGCAAGCTCCGGCCGCCCGCGTAATCGGTGTGTTTGCCGAGGATCTCAATCCGCCCCGGCACATAACAAGCGACGGCGGAGACGGTTTCCGCGTTCCGACTGTTCCCGCGGGCCAGTTCGGCGGCCGAACGGGCGAACATCCTAGCTTTGGCCTCGGCCGCTTCGGGGGAAAGACCGGTCGTTCTTAACCGCTCGGCCACCCAAGCCACGTTGCTCAGTTGGTCCAGCGACAACTCGCTCACAGTCGCACCTCCAGCCCCTTCAACCGTTCGGCCACGGAGACGACATCAGCCCGCGTCGAAAGGTCCAGCACGGCCTCGTGCGACACCATCACCCGAAAGGGTTGATCGAGACGCTGCATCGCATAGGCCACGGCGTCGGGAATTTCGTACTCTCCGCGCGGGGATTTCTCGATTGACCGACATGCGTCGAACATCACCGGCTCGAACCGCCAACAGTTCATGCTGAGCAACACCGGTTCAGGCAATTGCTCCAAAACCTCCGGCGGCGGTTTCTCGATGATGCGGCGCAGGTAGCCTTTCGAATCGGCTTCGATCACGGCGAACTGGCTGAGCCGTTCGGCCGACACGTTGCTGCCTCGCACCATGCTTTGCCGCTCGAACCCCACCAACGCATTGCCGTCAACCTCACGCAGCGCGGTCAGCGCCGACAGAGGGTAGTAATTGTCCGAGTTCAGGACGAGAAAGGGGGAATCGCCGACACAATCAGCGGCCGACGCCACGGCGTGAGCCGTTCCGAGCGGCTCGGGTTGTACGGCAAACTGAAATTGCAGCCGCCCTCCAGAAAGGGCTGAGTAATACCGCCGCAACTCCTCGTGCTGCGGTCCAACGACCAGACAAACCTGCCGGTAGCCGGCATCGGCAACGGTCGTCAAGACGTAGTCCAAAAACGGGCGCTCGATCGGGATCAGCGCCTTCACGCCCGTTTCCGCCACAGCCCGCTGCCGTTCGTTCAATCGCTCATCCGCCGCGGCCTTCCGCATGCGCTTGCCCAAGCCCGCGGCGAGAATCACTACTTTGACTTCCATCTGACTCGAAGTTCCCTCTCCAAATGGTTCCACGCCGTTCGCGCGGTTTCTGCCAACAGTCTTTTCAAACGGGGGGCTTCACTCTGTTCCAGGATCATCGGCCCTCGCTTCGGCCTGTGCGGTCGCCGATTCCTGCCTCAACATGCGAAAGAGCCGACGGATGTCCAAGAATCCTCCCACCGTGACGGTGACGGCTAAAGCGGCAAACAGACCGACGCCCACGATCAGCACGATTTTCCAAAGCAGTTCCCACTGACTGGCCCACCAAACCCAACCGAACAGCCCCGCCAGACCAAACAGTCCGACGATCAGCCCCACCACGACTACCGGCGAAAGTTTTGGTGAACGGGGAAGCCGCTTCGGCCTTTCATCCGGGAACAAAAGAGAACCGGCCACCAAAACAAACAATGTGAAACCGATCGTGCTCAGCCCTACGCGAGCGCTGGGGATTTTGATGCCGATCGCCGTCTGCACCGGCTCCAGGCCGAGCACGGCGCTGCAGCCCGCCAGCAACGCCAGGAAGGCTCCGGTCGAGCTGGCTTGCTTCCAGTACAAACCACCGAGCAACAAGGCAAAGGCCCCGGTAAAGTAGATCGCTCCGGTGATGGCCATGTAATCCCAGATGTCGTCTTTCCCTTCGTAAATCAATCCCCAATACAGGACGTACAAACCAATCACCACGATGAAGACCCGTGAAAGGGTGATGCGGGCGCGCGAAGACAGCTCGCGGCCGTTCCGTTCATAGATCGGAGCCACCACGTCTTGAGTCAATACGGTGGCCCAGCAAAGCAAGTAGCTGTCGTGAGTGGACATGAAGGCGGCCACCATTCCGGCCGTAATGATCCCGATCAGACCGATGGGCAAAATGTGCCCCAGAAAAATCGGCATGGCGTAAAGGTTGTCTTTTGCCTCGATTCCCGCAGGGAGTGGGTCCGGCGGCGGATACCCGGCCGGGAAAAAGGCCTCCCGCAATGCCCCATATTTCATCACGAAGACGAACGCACAGATTCCCCAAAAGTACGGGATCAGAAAACGGATCAGGAACGAAACTGAAGTAAACATATACTGCCGCTTGACCGCCTGGGGACTGTCCATCGAAAGCGCTCGGGCGACGGCCGTCGGCCAGACCGCACAACTGATCAGGCCCATGAACCCCATCCAAACGATGTATTCCCACCCGAACGTTCCTGAGGCTAAAGTCGGGTCGAAGCCGGCCGCGCCCATGTGCCGTTCCACCGACTCGAAAATGTTCGTCCATCCGTGGTAGCGGATCGCCAAACCGGTGGTCAACAAAAGACCGAAAGACAGGACCACGAACTGAACGTAGTCCGCCACAACAACGCTCACCATGCCGCCCAAGCACGTGTAGATCAAGACGAGTAGGATCAGAAACGTCATGACAATCGGCAGGGCCATGCTGTGCTCGGCCAGCCCGGTCACCCCGACGATGAACATCGACCCCACCTTCAGAAAAAGGCCCATGTTCAGGATACCGCCGAAGGCCATCATGATCCCGCCCAGGATACGGGTCTTCTTGTCGAAACGCCGTTCGTAGAATTCCGGGATCGTCATCACCCCCATGTCTCGCAGGCGGTAGACCAGGAATCCCGTCAGCCCGATCACGAACGTCACAATCCCCGCCGCCAACGCGATGTGAAACGCCGCGAACCCGCCGGTAAACCCCTTCTGGGCACTGTACATGACCGTGATCAGCCCCAGTTCCGTCCCCGTCATCGTCGCGATGCCCAGGAATACGCCCAGCCCTTGGCCCGCCACCACGAAATCCTGAATGTTCGTGATCAGCTTGCGGACGTAAAGGCCGATGAAGACCGAGATCAGCGGATAGGTGATGACGATGCACCAATCCAGCGCCGTAAAGTTCGTCTGCTTGATGAACTCCGCAGCTTCACCCATGAACGCCACCTTTGCTTTTGACGCAGAGCAAGCGTCCCGCCCGCTCCACAACCTAGTGGGACAACACCAAATGGAGACACAAAATCATGGTACGATGAGCACGCGCTGTGGACGCTGACCTGTGAGGAGCTCCGTGTCCGGACTCGATCGGTTTCCGGACAATGCCGGAAAGGGCCCGTCATTTGGGGTTTTGGTATCGCCGGAAGGCTACCGGCTGCCAGCCCGACCGCGCGAGTTGGTCCATTATGCCGAGCAATCGATCCAGAATGAAGCCCAGAACGAAATCGAGAAATCCGCAAGGTGGCAAAGCCCCTCTCTCACCGTCGAAGCAGCGGGCTCGTCCAACGCCTTCGGCGAATGGCCGGTGCGAGCCAAGCGGCCGAAGCCATGACCCGCAGCGGCACCTCTGTTGTCCACTCTTGTTCACCAGAATTCACGGAAACGGCGGAAAATGGTCTTGCAGCGCTCGTGGCCCCACGCTATCCTTCGCCACCCTTTCCTTCCGAATTCTCTCTCAACTGTTTCGAGGCTCGAAGTTTTTCCCACCGGACTCGACCCTTTTCGCCGAGTCCCCACGATCGTCTCCCTTACTTCCGTACGGGTTCCCGCGTGCTTTGGCGGTGTCGTCCCCACCCGCCGCTGGGCACTAGGCCGATCGTCGCGGAATCGTCCCGAACCGATGGAGGCTGGCCACGATGGACAGAAGCCACTCCCGCCGGCTGGTTGCACTGAAATGGACTTTTGTTGCCGCGACTGCGATGGCGACCTGCGGCTGCAACCTCATGACCGGTTTCTGGAAAAACACCACCGGCGCCCGCCACTTCCAGCAGGGCAATTACTCGCTGGCTCGCGACGAGTTCCGGCGGGCGGTCCTGCAAGACCCGTCCAACGCCGACTATTGGCATAACTTGGCTACGGCAATGAAGAAACAAGGCGATCTGGCGGGAGCCGAGAAAATCTACAGGAAGGCGCTGTTGATCAATCCTTCCCATCAGCCGTCTTATCACAGTCTGGCTCAGCTTCTACTGGAAGAGGGACGGCAGGCCGAAGCGATGGACCTGATGCAGACGTGGGCGGCGACGCAGCCCTATCTCGCCGAGTCTCACATCGAGCTGGCCTGGATGCAGCGGGAGTTGGGGGACTTGGCCGGGGCCGAACAAAGCCTGCTGCAAGCGTTGAAAATTCAACCCAATCATCACATCGCGCTAGCGCATCTGGGGCAACTTTACCAAGACACCGGACAGACCGACCGCGCGCTGGCCATGTATCAGCGTTCTCTAGCGACGAACTGGTTTCAGCCCAAAGTCCAGTCGCGTGTCGCCGCTTTGGGCTACTCTCCCGCCACGTTGATGGCGCAGGCCCCCCTGCGCCGCGGCGCACCGGTACGGACGGCCGGCCCCGCTTTTCCGGCGACCTATGCCGGCTCGCCCCGAATGGCTTGGATGCCCCCGATGTACGTGCCGTCTGCAGCACCAGCGCTCCCCGGTCCGGTGACTTCGTTCGCGCCGCCAGCGAGTGCCCAAGCGGCCGGTTCGGGGATCGTACCACAGACGGCGAACGCCGACCCAGCTCACGTTCCGCCGTCCGATGCCCCCGTGCCTCAAACCAGCAGCGCGCTGCCTGAGGTTCGTGCTTTCTGAACAGTGTGCAGCGAAGCAGAGCGCTCGGACCGCGCCCCTCGCGACGCTCGGAGTCGACTACTGGCAGGCTAACGTCTCCGACTCGCCGGTTTTGTGACGATAGCCGGTGCTGCGCGAGCGACAAGCGGGCCATCCCAGCACGTTCGGCAAGCGGTGGGTGGGGGCGCGCCGCTCCGGCTTCTCGCACGACGCCTTGGCCGCGCTTTGCGGGCTCGGAGCGTGTCTCTCTTCCGGTCTGAGTTTTTCCGCTTCTTCGTGAAAAGCCTTGTGAGGCGACTCGCCCGCTGCTATACCAGCGCCTGAGCGAGGGGCGGCCGCGGGGCCGCGTTCGGAGCGGAATGTTTTTCGAAGGAGCTGACGCAGATGTACCGAGTCCTTGTCACCGACAATCTTTCGCCCGCTGGCGTTGAGGCTCTGAAGCAGGTGGACGGGATCGAGGTGGTGGAACGGGCCAAAATGTCTCCGGAAGAGGTGCGCGAAGCGTTGAAAGAGGTGGACGCGATCATCGTCCGCAGCGCCACCAAACTCACGGCCGACGTGCTCGCCGACCAACCCCGGCTGAAGGCCATCGCTCGCGCCGGCGTCGGCGTCGATAACATCGACCTGGAAGCGGCCACGCGGGAAGGCATCGTGGTCATGAACACGCCGTCCGGGAACACGGTCAGCACGGCGGAACACACGATCGCACTGATGTTGGCCCTGTCGCGCAACATTGCTCCAGCTCACGCCAGCTTGCACGAAGGCCGCTGGGACCGCAAGAAGTTTCTCGGGACCCAGATCGCGGACAAGGTCCTTGGTGTCATCGGACTGGGGCGGATCGGCCAGGCGGTCGCGCGGAGAGCCCAGGGGCTCGAAATGCGCGTGCTGGGATACGACCCGTTCTTGTCACCCGAGCGAGCGGCGGAGCAAGGCATTGAGCTGTTCCGCGATCTGGACGAGATGGTCGGGCAATGTGACTACATCACCGTTCACACGCCGCTGAACGACGAGACCCGCGGCCTGATCAACGCCGAACGGATTGCAAAAATGAAGAAAGGAGTGCGGATCATCAACTGCGCTCGTGGCGGCATCGTAGACGAAGAGGCGCTGGCTGAGGCGATCGAGTCGGGTCACGTGGCCGGTGCAGCCATCGACGTGTGGTCCAAGGAGCCGCCACCACCCGACCATCCTCTGCTGAAGCTGCCGAATGTGTTGACTACGCCGCACCTGGGCGCTTCGACCGGCGAGGCCCAGGAACTGGTGGCTTTGGAAGCCGCCGAGATCGTCACCGGCTTCTTGCTCCGCAACGAGGTCCGGCATGCCATCAACATGGCTCCGATCAGTGGTGCCGAGATGGAAGACATGCGCATGTACTTGGACCTCGGCTATCGCCTCGGGCTGTTGCTGGCTCAGCTCAACCATGCCCGCGCCATCAAAGAGGCTCGGCTGCGCTATCGCGGCGAGGCGGCTTCAAAGAAGACCAAACTGATCACCGCCAGCTTTGCGGCCGGGCTGCTGCAATCGGCCTTCGATGAAAACGTTAACATTGTCAACGCGGAGGTGTTGGCTCGGGCTCGCGGCCTGGAGATCAGCGAAACGTGCTCGTCCGAGACAGGCGATTTCTCGACATTGGTCTCGGCCACGCTCGTCACCGACGAGGGCGAACTGATGGCGGCCGGCACGATGTTCGGAAACGAGTTCTTGCGCCTGGTCCGGCTCGACAACTTCCAATTGGACAGCTACCTGGACGGCCTGATGCTGATCTATCGCCATCGCGATGTTCCCGGGCTGATCGGCTTCATTGGAACAGTGCTCGGGAAGCACGGTGTCAACATCGCTCATATGGCTTTGGGACGTGAGAAAAACGAGCCAGGCGGCGACGCCGTTGCCGTGCTCAATTTGGACAACGAGCCGTCGGACGAGGCGTTGCAGGAAGTCTCAACGCACCAAGAAGTGATCGGCGTGGAACTGGTCCGTCTGCCGCCGGCCGGTGCTCCGCTGCCTTGGATGGTGCGCAAGTGAGCTCATGGATGCCATGAGCCTGGGGCGCGCATCGCATAAACGACGCTGAAGGCTGCGCTTGATAGGCAATTCCTAGCCCCATGGCGCCGTGGGCGAAGCTCGTGCTGAGGGATGGAATTGTCGGGCATTCTCGCCTCCAAAGAGGTCCGCTGGGCCCGCGCGCAGCCGGTTTCGGGCCGGTCTGCGAGGCATGAATGAACCGAGGCGGAGAGCCGACGGTTAGGCAGCCAGGCGGATTCCGGAGCTGGCGTGGGACTTGCCGGGTTGAGACGGGGGCTTATCGGGGCTACAATTTGAGAGGATGCCCCGGCGGCGCAGTGCCGCGGATGGGCATTGGCGTTGTGGTCGGGTTTTGCGGCTCCGGGGAGTCCGCCGAATCAGTCCAAGACGAGCCCTGTGGGATCGAGGGGGCGTTTGCCATGCGTCCCGGTCGGACTGTCAGCCTCAGAGGATTTTCAGTATGGCCACCAGTCCCAGCAGCGCGCTACAGGCCCATGTGCTCGCGCTGAACCGCCTTTACGTGGCGGTTCAAATCATCACGGCGCGACGGGCTCTCTGTCTGCTCTGGAAGGGACTGGCGGAAGTGGTGAGCGTCGAGAACGGCGCTTACATGACCTACGACTTTCAAAGCTGGCGGGAAATCAGCGAGCTGAAAGCGGCGTTGAACGAGCGAAGCCAAGACGAGGATTGGGTCCAAGCGGTTAACTTCGAAATCGAAGTCCCCCGAACCATCCGGTTGCTCGAGTATGACCGGGTACCTCGCAATGTGGTCAAGTTCAACCGCCGCAATATCTTTTTGCGGGACGGAAACCGGTGCCAGTATTGCGGCAAACGGTTCGCTTCTCAGGATTTGAGCCTCGACCATGTCATCCCTCGCAGCCGAGGCGGTCAATCGACGTGGGAAAATATCGTCTGCGCATGCCTCCGATGCAACGTGCGCAAAGGAGGCCGAACGCCTCGTGAAGCGGGGATGAAGCTGATTCGCCCCCCGAAGAAACCGAGCCGCAATCCGTTGCTCACGGTTAAACTCAATTCGCGCAAGTACGCCTCGTGGAAAAACTTCCTGGACGAAGCGTACTGGACGACGGAATTGCAGGAGTGAGGTCGCTGCGCGTGGGAACCGACTTCTCTGCCGTACCGTCGCCCCGACCGAGTCTCGGAGACACTTCTTATTGCAAACGCAGGCACAACGTGGTAGGCTTGCGACGGGTCTGACACTGGGAGTAAGAAAGGTAGAACCCGCTTTTTTGCGCGGCCAGCCAGCCGTGGTCAAATGGGCGATATTCTCCGAGGGCCGCCGATTCCGGCGCCCTCGTGACCCGAAAAAAGCCGTGTTTGCGGAACAAGTCGCATTCGGGCCGGCACGGCGCAACGTCACATTCATCCTCCACGGTCATTCTGACAGCACAAGGCTTTCTCTGTTGGAGATCGAACCATGAACGGGGGCACAAGACAAGGGTACGGCCCGGCAGACAAACGGAGAGTGGGCCGCGGTGGATTCACGCTGATCGAGCTCTTGGTGGTTGTGGCCATCATCGCCTTGTTGGCCGCGCTTTTGTTGCCAGCGGTGCAACGAGCTCGTGAGGCCGCACGCCGGACCGAGTGCATCAACAACATGAAACAGATCGTGTTGGCGATGCATGAGTACGTTAATGCGCACAAGACCTTTCCCTCGGGCTACATCACCGATCCGGGCGGAGGAACAACGTTGCTGGGACCGGGGCCGCCGGCCGTTCCGGAAACGATCGTGATCCCGCTCGGCGCACCTCAAGGAGGCGTCGTCCATCAGGCCGTGATCAACGACTGGGCCGTCTCGGACGACTGGAGCTGGCCGGCTTTCATCCTCCCTCAAATGGGCCAGGGGACACTGATCATCGACTATCGCAAAAGAAAGACGCATCCGGATAACGACGCGATCATCCAGACAGTTATCCCGTCTTACATGTGCCCCAGTGCGTCGTTGCCGGACGCCCGTCCGGGCCGATATGGGTACCTGCTCTATCGCGGCTGCATGGGCACCAGCCCGCCCCAAGGGTCCGCCCAGGGAACTCCGACGACAAACGGAATCCTTTACGCAGACAGTGCAGTCAAGTTCCGCGACATCAGCGACGGAGAAACTTACACGATGCTGATCGGCGAGACCCTGATGGGCTTATGGGGCGACGGCTTCAGTTGTTGCGCTCGTGTGGCCGACGATGACTACGACAACGTGCCGGACCGCGGTACGGACGGCCAAGTGCCGACGCAGAATCCCTCAGCGTTCGACACCTATTGGCGTCAGCCGATCGCCGGAGGCGGCGGGAATATCCACTTCTTCGGGTTCGGAAGCTGGCATGGCGACGTTTGCAACATCGGCCTTGCCGACGGCTCGGTCCGATCGATCAGCAAGAACATCGACTTCAAGATTCTGAAAGCACTGGCGACGCGGAACGGCCGAGAGCGGATTCCGGAGTTCTAAGAGGCTCCGCGAATGATGCGCGCAAAACTGACCTCGTGCTGCCTCGGCTTCTTGGCCGGGGAGTAAGCGAGCCTACTTGCCCTGCATCAGGCTTGGTCAAACGGGAAGGCCATTACCTCAGCCAGCGAGTCGGCCGCTGCGATCGCCATCATGAGGCGGTCCAGGCCCAAGGCCACGCCGGCGCAGTAAGGTAGGCCTGCCTCATGAGCTGCCAGGAACCGTTTCGGCATCGGCAATGACGGCCAACCGGCCTGTTCTCGAAGCGTCTGCTGGTGCTTAAAGCGCTTTCGGATCTCTTGCGCGTCCGTCAGTTCCTGGTACCCGTTGCAAACTTCGATTCCTCGCAGATAAAGCTCGAATCGTTCGGCGACCGGTGGCTCGTCCGGTCGCACCCGAGCTAAGGCCGCTTGGGTCGCGGGATAATCATACACGAACGTTGGTCGATCCCGTCCCAGATGGGGCTCAACCAGTTCCACGAAGAGCAGGTTGAGCCAGCCGTCGACGTCGTCTTCGGCCAAACTCTCAGGGACCGCAAGTCCGTGCCGGGCGGCAATGCGAGCCAGTTCCGGCGCGCTGCGTCCGAGAACATGTTCACCGGCGAAGCATTCAAACGCGTCGTCGTATCGGACGCGTTCGAACTCGTGCGAGAAGTATCGCAAACACCTCGACCGGTTGACTCGCGCGCACGCGATCTCGAACGATGGCGATTCCAGGGCCACCTTCACGACCGCCTGTACCGCCCTTTCTGTGAAGGTCATCTGGTCGTGGTATGAGTTCCCCACCCGGTACCATTCCACCATCGTGAACTCAAGGTTGTGTCGATCGCCTTGCTCGCCGGCGCGAAAAGCCCGGCTGATCTGGAAAATCGAATCCGCTCCAGCGGCAAGCAACCGTTTCATGCCCAGCTCGGGCGACGTCTGCAAGAATAAAGGCGGGCGGCCTTCCCGCTGGACCGCCACCGGCTGCAAATGGGCGTCGATGATTGTCTCGTGCGACAGAAGCGGTGTTTCCACCTCCCAATAGCCTTCCGCCGCGAAGAAGGCTCGAAAGGCGAGCAAGACATCGGCACGAATTCGCAGCATCTCCAGAGAGGCAGTCGGACGGAACTCTTTTGCGTTCGAACTCATCGCTTCCCCCTGTCTCGACTATCCGGAGTTCGACCGTCCCGGTCGCCTCAGGCCGCTTTGGCTCGGAAAGTCGTACGGGGTTGGACGAGCGGCAATGAGGCGATCACTGGCTCGGTGTCCGGTGCCTCATCAGCAGATACGGGTAAAATTCGACGGCTATACACGTAGTCCAGAAAATCAGGAAAAGCCGTCCAAGGCTGGGGCTGGCGATTCCAAAGACGAGCGACATTGTGGAAGAACGCCATTTCGTAGCGAATCACGGCCAATGTCTGCGGGGTCTCGACCGGATCGAGGTCTTCCGGCTCCCATGGCCGCGGACACAACTGGTAGACGGCAACTGCTTCATCCCGCGCGTGCCCCGGTACCGATTGCAACTCGGCCAGTTCGCCTGTTTCGTTCAACTTGGCGGGAAATGCTCGACATGCCATCGGACGGTGCAGATAGATGCAGCAGCGTCCTTGCCCCAGCGGATGGGCCGTGTCGGGTAAACCTTCCAACAAGAACCGGCATTTCGTTGTTCCCGGAAAGATTGGGCTGGCTGCGTGAGCCAATGCGATGACGAACGGCATCGCCGGTTGGTCCGGAAAGTGGAAATGAGGCACGACGTCCTTAGCGATTTGATGGTCCGAATCCGCCCATCGACACACAAAGTCCCAAAAGCTTAACCCGGTGGCCCGGCGGATGCGGATGATGTCCGCTCCCGTCACCGGCACCGCGAAGGTCCGACAGCATCCGGCGTGACACCCGTCGCAAATCCCCACTCTCTCCATCTCCTCGTCAGGCCGCCATTGAATCACCGAAAACACGGACGGTGAGCCCTATCCACGGGATCCAATCCCCGCGGGGACAAAGCGCGCATCGAGCCGCCTTCGCGCTTCTCGTTACAGATTTGGCCGCCAAAACGTGCGCCCGCCTTGGCTTCGCCGAAAGAGCCTTCGTCCTTCCGCCGGCTGCGACTCAGCCGAAGCTTTGCCCCTCTCTCTGGACCGATGATCCGTGGCCGAAGTCTGAGGGAGCGCCTGCCAACCGTTTCTCCCCGTCCAGCGCGTGCCCGACGCGGCGGAACACGTTCGTTAAGCGCAGGGACCCAGCGCCCCTCCATCCCCCATTATCGAACCGACCGTTCCATTCGATTCAGCCGAATCCAGTAAATCTCGCGGTCTGACGAGACAGATCGCGTTTTCGGAACGTTGCCGACTGCTAAAGGCAGTGGTCGACGAAGATCCTCACTGGCACCATCGAACTCCGGCTGCGCGGCCCGGCCCTACCGTGCCAGCACTGCTTGCACCGCTCGCGCCAGCCGCGCCATTCCGACCGCAATTCCCTCGACCGACTGCACGCCGAAGCTCAACCGAAGATGATTCCGCTCGGGCTCGCAGTCGCCGGCGGGAAAGCAAAGTTCGCCGGGCACGTACATCACCCCTTCCTCCGTGGCACGCTGGAAAAGCGGACCGTCGAAGCCCGTGTCGATTTCCGGTGGCAAACTCATCCACACGTACAGTCCGCCGTGCGGTCGATACCAACTCACCTCCTGCAGCGAGCCAAAATGTTTCTCGGCCGCCGCCAGCATGGCGTCCCGCTTCAGGCGGTACGAACGTCGCAACTTCTGGACGTGAGGTTCGTGCAGACCTTCCTCCAGTATCGTGGCCAACAGGTGTTGGTTCAGATTGGCCGAGCCGAAATCTTCGTTCCCCTTCAAGTCGCAGAGCGGGCGCACCAGTTCCCGAGGAACGACGGTAAAGCCAACACGCAGTCCGGGCGAGAAGCTTTTTGAGAAGGTGTGGGTGAGGATGACCGTTTCTTGCGACCCGTCGCAGCGCCACACGCTGGGCAGGTCCGGGCCGTCGTACCGTAGCTCACGGTAGGCCGTGTCTTCCAGGATGAAGATGCGGTTCTCTTTTGACCAGCGGCGAGCGATGTCGACCAGTTCCCCACGCCGCTCAGCCGCCAGACTGACGCCGGTCGGGTTCTCGTAATAACTGACGACGTAGATCAACTTCACCCGCGCCAGCTCACCGGCTCGCTCCAGCCGAGCCAGTTCCTCTTCCAGCGCGTCGACGCGCATGCCGTCCTCATCGGCGGGGACGGGCACAGCCCTCGCCCCCACGCCGCTGAGTGTTCCGAGGAATACAAAATAGGTCGGCGCGGCTACCAAACAGATGTCGCCCGGGTCCAGCAGGAGATCAGCGATCAGGGCTAATGTCTGTTGAGAGCCGGTCGTGAGGAGAATTTGGTCCGGGTCGATGTGAAGTTCCGCCACCGAGCACCCTTCCAGCCGAGCGAGATGTTGGGCCACTTGCACCCGCAAACGTTCGGCTCCGGCGGTCGTGCCGTACTGCAGCGCCGCCCGAGCGCGTTCCGGATCGGCAAATAACCGCTCGAAGGCTGCACGGGTTGCATCGACAGGCAGCGTTTCCTGATCCACCAGGCCGGCCGCTAACGAAATCACATTTCGATTTTCGACCGCCTGCCGCATCAAGAAGCTAATGGCCTGATCGGCCGCGAACCACCGCCGTTGACTAAACCGTGGGGTGGCTGTCGGAACGGATTCGCAAGTCTTGCCGGTCATGGTTCTCGGGTTTTCGTTTGCGTGTGTCGAGTGCCACTTTCGGCGCGAGCCGATAGTCGGTGAGCAGGCTCAGCCCAAAGGATCGTCGCTTCCCGGGGGCCGACATCTTAAGCCAACCGCAGCTTCTTGCGGGCGAAATGAAGCCCCTCGACCAAAGCGTCGACGTCTTCGCGCGTGTTGTACAACGCGAAGCTGGCCCGAACCGTCGCCGGAACGCCCAAGTGGTCATGCAGCGGCATGGTGCAGTGATGTCCGTGCCGGACAAAGACCCCTTTTAAGTTCAAAAGTTGCGCCAGGTCCTCCGGATGAGCCCCTTCAATGGAAAAACTAAGGATCGGTCCCCGGTGCTCCAACCCCGGTCCGTGCACCGTCAGGCCGGGCACTTCGGTCAGCCGGTCCCACGCGTACTCGAGCAACTGCTGTTCGTGTTCGTGGATCGCCGTCCAACCGATCGCATCCACATAATCGACAGCCGCCCCCAGCGCGATGGCCTGCGCAATGGGAATTGTCCCGGCTTCGAACTTCGCGGGCAGCGGAGCCCACGTCGAATGATCCAGGTAGACCTCGCTGATCATGTGGCCGCCACACAGGAAAGGGTCCATCGCTTCCAGAAGCTCCCGTCGGCCCCACAAGACGCCGATGCCCGACGGTCCGAACAACTTGTGTCCGGAAAAGGCCAAGAAGTCGATCGGCGGGTCCAACACGTTCGTCGGCTCATGAGGCACGCTTTGGGCTCCGTCGACCAGCACCAGGGCCCCTTGCTCTTTAGCCCGCTTGGTGATCACGTCGATGGGATTGACCGTGCCCAGGACATTCGACATGCGCGTCACCGCGACCAGCCGTGTGCGTGATGTCAACAGCTCATCCAGCGCCGCCAAATCCAGCCGACCGTCGCCGCTCAGCGGAATGTACCGCAGCTTCGCGCCTCGCTCGGCCGTGATACGCTGCCAAGGCACCAAATTAGCATGGTGCTCCATCAGCGTGATCAGCACCTCGTCGCTGGGCTGGAGAAACTTCCGGCCCCACGCATTCGCCACCAGGTTGATTGACATCGTGGTCCCGGACGTAAAGATCACTTCCTCGGCCGACGATGCCCCCAACAGTCGCCGAACCTTCTCGCGGACCCCCTCGCGGTCGCCCCCTCCGTCCAGCTCTTCGTCCACTCGAGCCCCGAACTCGTACACGCCGCGATAGGCGTTCGCGTAGTACTGTTCGTAAACCTCGATCTCTTTTTCAATGACGCAGCGTGGCTTCTGAGCGGACGCGGCACTGTCCAGATAGAAAAAGGGCTTCCCTCCGGACAGCCGCTGAGAAAAAATCGGAAAGTCCTCTCGTATCTTCAATACGTTGAAACCTTGTTCGGCCATCAATTCGCTCACGCCGATAATTCTCAACCTGATGAATAGCGAGCATGCCCGCGGCCAAGGGATCGACGGGCACAACGTTCTAGTCCAAAACGTCACGCGGCCCGTTCGGTGCTTGCGGGGCGGCACAAGCTGCGACGTGCGGCCCCGCACGACCGCTCTCTTCGCGGCACGTCAGGCGGGGCCGTCTGTCTCGCCTCGGCCTTTTCGACTCGGCGGGCGACGATTCGCGTCTGCCTTTCCCGCGCTTTAGCTCTCCGCATGCGACTCTTTCCGCGCGGCCTGCTCGGCAAACTCACGGATTCTCTGAACCATGCTGTGCAGACCATTTCGTCGCGCCGTGCTCAAATGACGATCCAGCCCCAACCGGTGGAAGATGTCCTGGACGTCGACTGCCAGAATCTCTCGCGGCGTCTTGCCCGAATAGATGGACAGAAGGACCGCAATCAAGCCGTTAACCAGCATGGCATCGCTTTCGGCCCGAATCTCGACCGTGCGAGGCGACCCTTCCTTCAGCTCGATCACCATCCAAACGTTGCTTTGGCAACCGCGGACTCGAGTCTCTTCCGTTTTCAGCTCTGGTGGTAGCTTGGGGAGTTCGAAGCCCAAATCGATCAGGAACTCGCACTGCGCTTCCCAATCGCCCAAAGCCTCGAACTCTTCGATCAGTTCCTCCAGAGTGATTGTCGGCGAGCTATCCATGAGAAGTTGCCTGGGCCAGCGCTGCCTGGTCGAACGGGGAAAAAGGGAATCCCGATAGGTCGGGGCCGAACACACCGGCCGTCCGGCCGTGCTTTTCTCGCATTGTAGACCACAAAGATGGGCATTCCAAGCAGGGGGCGTTGCCGCCGAGTGCGATCTCATGATGCGCTTGAATCTCTGGACACAGCGAAGGACACAGTTTGAGCGACCAACACGTATTGCCGGCTGGCTATCCGCGCTGCCTCGACAACCCCCTTGGCCTTCCAAGTGACGAAAGATCGGTGGTTCATTCCATCCCACGGAAACCCCAGCACCAGTCGGCCCATCAACATGAGATCGCAGGCTAACGCTGTAGGCTGACACGAGCCCCACCGTCGCGAAAACGTGAGCGCACGTCCTCGTCATAAGGCACTAAGACGCTGACAACGAATCACACATGCAATAGAATGGAGCATAACGGCAGCCTTACGCCAGGCGACCTTGCTAGCCCGTCGATAGTCACACTCTATGCCCGAGTCGTCCGGCCAAGGAACGTAGCCGAGCAAGCTGTATGTTCCAAGACGTCATGCCGCAAAGCCGAAACTAACCACACGGTTGTGTACGATGAGACGCAGATGGACATTCCTGGCCGCGCTGCTCAGTCTGGAACACGGTGCCTTCGCAGCAACAGCCGTGTGGTTCGCACCAACCGAATGGTCATTCGGCGCACTGTTCCTGGCCTGGATGATTCTTCCCGCGTTGACAGCAGCAATTGTCTGCGCTCCTCTTGGCTATCCCATTATTACAGCCAGCGGCAACGGATTGCTTGCCGCGTCGATTCTGGATTATCTACTTCTTTTCCACGGATACTTTTGGTCCGTACCAGTAGAAGTCGTCGTGTCACTCGCCGCAATCTATCTTCTGCTGGGCGTGGTTCTCTCGGCGAGTTGTGGCGCATTCGTGCAAGTTATCACCGAAACGCTTGACACCGAGAATGGGACCACTTTGAAACAACGCCTGTCAACCGCCGCGGCGAAAGGATTCAAGTTTTCACTGCTGTGTGTGGCTATTTCTACACCCGTATTGCTGTTCCTGTTGCAAGCGTCCACAGAAAAGAATCTTGTGCTAATAGTGAGTATATGCGCCGTTGCCGGCGTTGGCGGTGGCGTCCTGGTAGCGTTGCTCGTCGGTGCCTCATATGTGTCCTCGAGAGGGATACCCTGACTGCGATCAATTAATTTCATTGTCACACGAGGAATGCCTACGCTGGGACGGCGGTTGGTCGCGACATCTCAGTTTGAAGGCTCCACTCGTGGCTTCTTCCAAATTGCCCTGGCCGGCTCACGGGAAAGAGGCGATATGCGTCCGCGATGCGATGAGAGCGCTTGGACCAAGCGCCGAGCGATCTCCGAAATCCAGAATACCGCTTAATTCGGTGCTTCCGAATCTGATGGTGTTTCTCGATCCCAGTCATATTCTCCTCAATGGTGTCGTCTACACTGCTTGCTGCCAACGGGCATGTATTTCAAGCGGTCGTAATTACTGCGGTGGCTGTCGGCTTGATTGCCGTTATCGGTACGTGTGTTGCCGACCCGGGCTGCGCGAAGTCGCGAAAACATTGGATCGAAGGCGCGACTCTGCGAATCAATGAACGAATCGTCGCCAGAAGCCTGATATCCGTTCAATTTGACTATATAGCCACCAGTCTGCCCCAACGCCGGTTAATGCACGCGTGTGGCAATTAGTCATTACAAATGCAAACTCCCGGAGCGTACCATTGGGGACGAGTGAACCAGAATCGGCTCGTGACGCGATTATTGCAGTTCGTGACTGAGCACCATTCAAAGTAGATACGGCCACCAAATTATGTCAGCGAGAGGCTATCACACAAAAACCCATCGGCGCACGGGCCAGTGAGGCGCCAGAGGCAGCGTGGCACTTACCCGCGAATTAGTGTCTTACTCCCCGACATGCGCGCACGGTGCGTAGAAGTTTTTCAGGCTGCATTGGAAAGGCCGTGGTAGTGAAGGCGGATGATAGTGCCAAGGAGGCGTTGGCCTTTGGCGGTGGGGCGCCAGCGGCGGGTGCGCGGGATCTTGGCGATGAGGCCACGCACATGCAGGCGTTTCAACAGTCGCGTGACGCGGTTGGCCAAACGGCGTCGTTGATCGCGATCTTTGGCCTCACCGAAGAGCAGCCGGCGGATGTCGGCGTTGCGGAAGCCGCGCAGCAGGTGGTCGCCAGACAGGACGGCTTGGAAGAGACGCACATCGTCACGGCAGGCCGGGTTGAAGCCTGCATAGGAACGCCCGCGGGATACTTTCCGGCGGGCGAGCTCGCTGGCGTGTTGGTAAGCGAGCGTAGGGTCGTCGACGGCTGCCAACGCCTGCAGGTAACGTTCGTTCGCCGCTCGGCTGACTCGCTGGTAGGAGGGCAGGTTGACCACGCCCTTGTTCATGGGCACCCAGCTCACCTGCTGGCGCTTCGGGTCCCAGCGCGAGACGCGAAACTCATGGGGCTGGTTGATCACCGTCTCGACCCGCAGGATGAGGCCGAACTTGTCGTACATCTTCAGCCAGTTCTCTTTCATCCGGTGCTTGATCCGCGCACCGGGCCACCGCTTCTTCTGCAACGTGGTCAGCACTTCGCCGGCGAAGTTGCCGTTCAGTTTCCGGCCGAGAAACGTCAGGATATCGTTGGCCGAGAAGTTCACCGCGGCGTAGTCGAGCAGCCGCGGGTACAGCTCACGCAACGCACGTGGGCTTTCAAAGAGGATGTCGGTGGCATATTCGGCTTGTTCGGTCACCCAATAGTAGTTGTAGCGGGCGAACGGCCCCGTGCCGCCAAGCAGGGGGTGGACCTGCCGGGCCCAGCGATTCAGTTGCTTGACCCAGTTGCGACGGATGAAGCGGTCGGCCATCCTCTGCACCCGCTGCGGGTCCTCCAGCTCCAGGAACGCGTTGTCGCGTTTGACGAAGCGCAGGCCAGCTCGCTCCATCTGGCGTGCGAGCCACTCGTGGCCGTTGACATAAACCTGAATGGTGTAGGGGAACCAGGTCTGCAGCCGGACGTGGATGCGCCCGAAGCTCGGGTCGAGCCAGTAGAAGTACAGCACCCGTTGCGGACGCTTGGCAAAGACGAGCCGAGGCCGTGTCTTGGCCGCTTTCAGCTTGACGGTACGGCAGGTCTCCTGGACGCAGAGGACGGCGATGAGCCCTTCGCTGATGCGGTCCTCGCGGATGAGTTCGTCAATGTAGCGCTGTTTTTTGCCCTGGATATGACGATAGGGACGGCCGTGCTTGGCGGCCAGGCTCTTGGCGTGCTCAATCAATTGGTTGGAGTTGTTGCGGAGCAACTCGATGAAGTCGACGCGTCGGATGCCGAGGTACTTGTCCACAAAGTCATTCAAGTGCTGCTCCCCACCGAAGGGCAAGTAACCCTTGAAAATGACTCGATCGAAGCAGCTATAAACGGCTACAATAGCAGAGGCGAACTTTGTGACAAAAGACTGGGCGAATTTCACGGCGTTCCTCCTCATGGTTCAGCTTCTGTTTTGACCATGATTACAGGGGAACGCCGTTTTTGCTATAGCTCCAACCAAACCTCATTGGTTGTGGCCGAAAGGCCACGTTAGGGAAGGTTTCCTAACCCTCTGCCCTCTAACACCTACCACTCACCTGCTGCTGGAAGATCCGATATAAGGCTTTAGCCGCTGTTTGTCGCTGATTAATCTGTGTCCCAATAACCGCCGTATTTGCCGCACACGCTGCACTTGAATAGGTATGCCGAAGGGGGGTGGTCCTTGGCCAGTTCCGTTCCCACTGGCGTTGTTCCATCCCTATTGCTTGTCTGATCCCATCCACAGCCTCTTTTCCTATTTCTTCCAACTCTTGTCTACCCAACCTTCCGAGAAAAATGGCTGCATCATGACAGTGTGTCCACCACTGCTCTTGTTGCCATCCAAAAAGCTGGG
>JAADHY010000003.1 GCA_013151585.1 Planctomycetota bacterium | reverse complement strand
TTTGCAAGAACAGCAAGGTGGCCCCTTCCAGCGGTCGATCAGCACGAACAGTCAGCGTCCCCGGCGAGGAAAAGGTGGCCTGCGTGGACCGCCGTGAAACTTCCCACTCATAAATTTGCTGGCTGGTCCACCACTCCAGTCCTCGCGATCGACCGTAATCGATGAGCCGACGGAGCGCTTCGGCCACTTTGGGTTTCGGTATGTGAGCCGGATGAAAAAGGAAGTGCGCCACACCGTAATGGCGCAGCACCGAGTCGACAAATGGTTTTCCGTAGTCGACTGATTGCAGAGCCAGCATGTCCTGCATCAGCAAGTTGATCTCCAAGACGTTCAGGAAGCGCGGCCGATCGGTCTCGTCGTCGAGTGGGAAGTAGGGCTGGGAGCCGCCCAAAGGAAAGCCCGCCGTGCCTTTCTTGCTCGGCCCACGCGTTTCGTCAACGCGGATGCCGAGCTCCTCGCACCACCGGAAGAAGTCCACACGCCCCTCCCACCGCGTGTAGTGGTTCTTGTTTGTCGTAATCTGCTTCAGTTCCGCTTCTTTCGCCAGCCACCGATGTTGGAGAAGAAAGTTGTCTTTCGACCACGACGTGCGTTCGCCACCTGTCCGTGCGTCATAGTGCAGAGCGATTTCAAAACCTTGGTCTCGGAGCGTTCGATAGAATTGTTGGGGATATCCGCCCGGGTAAAGCGTGCACCAAGTCGATTTCACCCCGCAGTTGTTCATCGCTTCCAGCAGAGCAACAGCCCGGTTCGGATCGTTTCCATCCGTGTCGTGCGAAATGTGCCCGATCGCTTTCCGCCCCCGCGGCCAACACCACAGCAAGGGCAACATCCGGCCTTGAGCTCTTGCGGCGTACAGAATGCTGCGCACGATGATTTCCCGCAACTCGTCACTGATCGGCTCGAGGAACACCGGTGAGCTACCGGGGGCCGAATCCACGCGGTCTCGCTGCCAATGAAGCACCAGACCGTCTTCCGCCTTGAGTTCCCCGTCGTCGAGCGGTGCGGATCCATCGGGGGCGGGACGGCCATCTTGAAAAACGGGAATCCCTTGCTGGATGTGAACGATAGAAAAGATCAGATCAGGGGCAAGCAGAATAGCTAGCCCTTTCCCGGACCGGTTTACCGTGATGGCACTTCCTTGGGCCCCTTGCCGGCCTGTTTCCAGTTCCGCCAGAACTTTGGCCGAGCCCGGTTTCACCGCGTAGCCGCCAAACACGTGCAAAGAGCTTCTGAGGTTGGCGGTGATCGGGTGCTCTCCCGCCTTCACCTTCATCCATCCCTCTGCCAGCGGGTGTCGGCTGCTGACGCCGAAGATTGCGTCCATCCCGGACGTGCCGCCGATGCCGATGATGGTGCCGCCGTTCTGGACCAGATGGGCCAGCCCCTTCCGCTGGGACTCTGTCAGAATTAAGTCGCCAGCTAAGACGATGATGCGATCGGCATTTCGTGTCAGTGCGGTGAGTTGATCGGGCGTTGTCCGTTCGAAAAACAAACCGGCCCGTTTTAGAATCTCGATGATGTAGATCCACGACCGACCGCGAACCCGCAGGTCAGTGGAGATCGACTGTGTGACAACGACGACCGGCGCGTTTGCTGCCGGGCCTGGCCGTTCGGCGACCGAAACTGTGCCAGCCGATAGTTCTCGCGGTGGCCGTGGGGCGGCCGCTTCGACCTGTGGTAACGTCTTGCGCAGACCTTGGGCGACCAAACAGCCACTTGCGGCCGCGGTTGTTGCTAGAAACCCACGTCGGGTCGTTGTGTGACTCATCAAAACTCTCCCAAGCAGACCAGCTTGTCGGCCGGATCGGTCCGCCCGAAGCCTGCCAACGGACGCTTTGTCAGGGCGCGATTGCGGGTTGAGTCGTGTGCGCGCCAGCGTCGGCCGGCCTCACCCGCGGCCAGCGCCGTCGGCTCAGTCCATCCGTGTCTCCGACCGCATTGGAGCATCAATCCGAGCGGAGATGCCCACCACGGGACCGTGTCATCCTAGCTTTTTTGGTCTCTTAAAACCAACGTGGTTCCGAACTGAAGAAGGCTCAAATAGACAGGCAGGTGATGTCAGTCCTTGTCGCAAGCCCCATGCCCAAGGTATTGTGGGCCAAAGCTGGTTCGCACGATTCCAGGTGGGAGGAAAACGATGCAAGGACGTTTGCGTCGATGGGGGTTAGCCGGGCTCTGTGTGACGGCGGGTTTGTCCGCGGCTTATTCCGCAGCGAGCGAGACGCGTGTCCTGTACGCGCCGGACGTGGTAAGTGTCGGACGCCTGTTCTTGATCGCGTTAAAGGTGCCGATCGACACTCCCAAGCTGGACGTAAAGGTTCCGAAAGCATTCGTCATGTTCGACCGGACTCCGTTACCGCCAAAGTCGGAAGCTCGCAAGTTCTACTTCCGAGCGAAGGAACCGACAAAGCACGCGGAGATCGTTTTTGCGCTGCCCTCGGGCAAAGTCGTGATTCCAGTAGCGGTCTGGTCTTTCAAGGACCTGCGTGCCTTTCGCAAGCTCAAAGGCGTGCAACTGCCGCGACGATGGCCGCTGGGCGAGTGGCTGCCGGAACTGAAGCAAAAGCAGACCTTCCCGACCGGGGCCGAGACCAGGCAGCCGAAACGCAAGGACCGCGGCGGATGGTTGGCTTTTTCTGACGACGACATTTGGGCCATGCAGCCGGACAGCACCATTCCTCGATGGCACTGGACCAATATTGTGCAAGGCTGTCCGATCCACGGTCGCGAAATCTACCGCAAGCGGGCCTACTACCCGTGGCTTATGGACTCGACCTTCCCCTGGCGATGGAAAATTCGCTGTCCGGTGGGCGGAGAGGAATACCCTTCAAATGACTTCGCACACGGGGACATGACCAGCGGCCCCTTTCCCGACGACGGGATCGGCGGCGGATGCCTTTACAAAGGGAACAAGTACGGATTCATTGCCGAGCTCTGTCAGTTCTACTGCCGGCGCATGATGCTCGTGGCGCCGCAGTGCGCTGGCGCGTATGTTCGCACGGGGGATCGCCGATACGCTCATAAGGCCCTCGTGGCTCTCAGCCGTCTGGCAGTCGAATACGCCTACTTGGCCACAATGACGCATCACAGGCATCGGAACAATGTGGGTCAGGTGGAGCGACTCGGGCAGGGCCGTTTTGCCGACGGCCCCTATCTGCGGTCGACCGGATTCACGACTTATCCGATCGAGCAGCCGGGGCAGCTCATCACGCATGCTGAGGCCTACGACCGCATCTTTCCGGTCATCGACCAGGACGAGGCGATCATCCCGTTCCTCCGGCGGAAAGGCTTCGACGTCAAAACGCACGAGGACGTTCGGCGGTTCATCGAGGAGAACCTGTTCGCCGTGTGGATGCAGGGCATCATGGACGGCGCGTGCGACACGAACGACCCGGGCGAGCAGGAAGCGATTCTGAAGGCCGCTCTGGTGTTGAACTACAAGCGGGGCACGGACTTCATCGACTGGCTTTACGACGGCGACGGGCGCATGCGCGTGTTCGTGCCGAACGATTTCTTCCGCGACGGCTCGCCGTACGAGGCCACCGGCGGATACAACTCCGTTCACGTGACGCGGCTGACGCCGATCGTCGACGACATGGAGCGGCTGCGTCAGCTCCGGCCGCAGGTCTATCTCGAATCCCGTTATCCTCGCCTGAGCGCCCGCCGGCGGTATCGCAGCATCTTCGACTTCTGCATGGATACCGTTCTGATCGACCGGACGTATCCACAGATTGGTGACAGTGGCAGTTGGCCGACGTATTCCAAGCTGCCGCGGATTCCTTGGCACAGCGCCAACGCGGCCGCTTTCGAGCACGCCTATCGAGTGTTCCGCGATCCGAAGTTCGCATGGGCCTTAGCCAATTCGCCCGGCTGGCGCCCGTCAGCGGACTTCCCCTTCACACGGGAACAGATCGAACGCGAAGCGGCCAAATGGCCCAATGACTGGAACGACCGCAGCTCGCTGCACGACGGCTACGGCATCGCCATTCTCCGCAGCGGCACTGGCGAGCAGAAACGGGCGCTGTGGCTGCGCTATGGCCGCGCGAGGTCTCACGTTCAGGACGACCTGATGGACGTGGGACTCGCCGCCTATCAAGGCGTGCTGCTCAGCTCGATGGGCTATCCCCGCAATTGGAGCTACTGGGAGCGAGCTTGGAGCAGTCACAACGTGGCGCGGCAGATTCCGTTCGTCAACATGACGGCTCAGGCCGAGTTGTTCGCCGAGAGCGGGCCGGTGCGTGTGGCCGAGGTCCGGGCACAGGCGTTTCTCGACCGCGTCATGCAAGACAAGGGTTACGTCCTGCTGCCGGAGCAGTGGCAGCGTCGGCTACTGGCTCTCGTCGACGTCGGGCCGGATCGATTCTACTGCGTTGACTTCTATCGCCTTTCAGGCGGGCGCGAGCATTGGTGGGCCTTTCATTGTCAGGAAGGAGATTTCCGAACCGATGGAATCGAATTGACAGCCCAACCTAGGGGGACCCTGGCCGGCCCGGATGTCCCTTACGGTGACCCGAAATGGCTGAAAGCCAACGGGTGTAGCCACGGAGTTTACTGCTGGAGCGGACCGATGTTTCCGTTTGCTCACCTTTACAACGTGCAGCACGGCCAAGCCACCGGTCCTTGGACGGCCGATTGGAAGCTCAAGACCGGGGACGGACTGCACGTGCGCCTGACGGTCGTCGAGGCGGACGGATCGGAGGTCAACATTTGCGACGGCCGGGCCCCAGCGGGCGGACCCTACGAGATGAAGTGGATCATGTTGCATCATCGGCCGCAGCTCCAACCGGACGAACCGGCTCGCACCCAGGTCGTCAGTTTGATCGAACCGCATTTCGGGACGCCGGCGATCCAGCGAGCCGTGCCGCTACGCGTCAAAGGCGAGGACGGACACGGCTTTTCCGCGAGGGCCTGTCAAGTCCGGCTTGGCGACACGATCGACACGCTGCTGTTCTCGGCGAATCCGAGAATCAAGCATCAGATTGAAGACGGCATCCGCTTTTCGGGACGGTTCGGTTTCTGGCGGGAGAAAGACGGCCTTCCGGTGGCGATCACACTGATGGGCGGGACGGAGCTGAGCAAAGGACGGTTCAGCGTCCAATTGGAACAGCCGGAATACCGGGGCCGGATCGTCCGCGTGGACCGCTCGACAGAAACGATCACAGTTGCGCCAGTCCCCTTCAATCCGGCGTCCGTGGTCGGCGAAGTGGTGTTCCTCACCAACGAGCACCGGCGTGTGGCGTACAAGGTGTTGGAGGCCGAACGGGTGTCAGACGGCGTCACGCTACGGCTGAATTGGGATTCCCGCATCGGCGTGGGGCGAGCGACCAGCACCACGGATCACCGCGTGCAGACCGACACGCCGTTTACGTTACAAGGCTATCGGTATTATCACGGAGCTCGAATTGTTGGCCCGGACGGCCGGACGGAGTACCGAATCCTCGGCGTGCGCAGCCGTCGCGCGGTGTTCTTGGACACGCAAAGACACCCCGAAGCCACCGCGGACCAGCTTGCCCGAGATTTCCCTCAAGGCTCTTGGTTTGCCATCTATGATTACGGCGTGGGAGACGAAATCGTCTGGCCTTACGCAGTCAGCCTGACCCTCGAGACGCCGGGACACTATCGCCTGACCGCCCCGGTTCCCGTTACGGTCCAGCTTCCAGAAGGGGCAACTGTTTCCCGGGGCAACCCAAGCAATGGGCGGAGCGAATAGTGCTTCGTCACAGCGAAAAGTTGGGGTTGAAATCGGTTGTGGTGCAGCCGTCTCGGCTGCTGCTCGCGGGCGAGACGCCCACGCCACAACAAATGATGATCCCAATTTTCCGTTCACAGAACGCTAGCGCTCTCGCTGGGACGGCCCGTCCGCGGCGACCGACTGCGTGTCATGAGATCAAAGCCAGCAGCCGGTTGTCCGTCGGATAGGGATGCCCCACATGCTGGCGGAACGCTTCACCATAGGTGGCCCCAATTTCCTGTCCGCGCGCGGCGCTCCATCGTTTGCTGCTCTCCAGGTACTCATCGATCCCGTGCTGCCGTAACAGCCAAGACCGCTGACTTTCGTGGCAGGCGAGCATCTGCTGTTTCTCATCGAACACTTCGGTCACGTCGACAATGAAGTCCGGTTCGATCGGCTTGCCAAAGTGGTCCTTACCTTCTACGGAGTCGACGTAGTACAAATGCGGGATTTTTTGGAGCGGCTGCGCTGGCTCGCCGTCGGGACAGGTCGCGTAGTTGGGAACCGACGCATTGAAGCACGCGTCCCGCACCAGATGGCTGGTCATCTCGTGGTCGCTCATGTAATCAACCGGCGAGGCCGTGATGACAATGTCCGGCCGCACTCGCCGCAGGAATTCGGTGACCCGTCGGCGCGAGGGATTGTCCACCACGATCTGCAAGTCGCGAAACTCAAGGCAATGATAATCCGCGCCCAGCAGTTCGGCCGACCGCCGAGCTTCCTCTCGGCGGACCTGCGCGATGTCATCAGGAGATAGTTCTGTACTCCCACAGTCGCCCGGCGTCATGGTCGCAATCGTGATCGCGGCTCCTGCCCGTTTCAGCAAGATCAGCGTGCCGGCACACAAGAACTCGACGTCATCGGGATGAGCATGAATCGCGAGAATTCGAGGCTGGGTTAACTCGTCCGTCATGGTTAGTCCTGGTTCCAAAGTTCTGGAGGAGAATCGAGACAAGCCCACAACGTTTGCCACAAGCATCGTTCGCAGCAATGGCGTGCTTGAGGGGGTGGTGAAGGAACCGGATTATAAGGGCCAGCCTCTGAAGAACGCCACCGATCACACAGGACCACGCCAGTCTCTCGTACGAACGCGAAAAGAACTGCCCGCGGGCTGAGTTCCCTTCGACGCCGAGGAACGGTAAGATGCGGAAGTCACGCAAAGGCTGGCTTCGTGACAACAGGCAAATGGGTCAGGCCTGTCGGGGACAAACAGAGCGGACGATCGGAAGGGATCGACGGCCGGTGTCGGCGAATCCTCTCGTCCGTCATATGCTTCTCTGTCCCGGCTTGCCTCGCAGCTTTGGCCCGCGTTCCCTGACGATGAGGAGACGATGCGCTATGATAGCTCGAGCAGTCTTGCTGGTACTTTGGGTCGGGCTCCAGGTTCAAGTGGTTGGGGCCGCTGAAGAAGTTTCTGTGGCTGACCAAACATGGAAGGCTCCGTTAGCCGTCAAGGCGGATCGAATCGAAGCGGGCATCCAGAAACGGCACAACATCCTGGGGCTATACCCCTCGATGGTCGAGATTCCACCCGACGGCGGCCCGATCGACATCACGACGACCAACCCGTTCGCCGATATCCAGCATGCCGTCTGCTGGACGTCCAATTATTTGGCCGGTCTGTCGTTCCGGGTGGCGTTTTTGGAGAAGAGCGGGGCACCAAAGGAGGAGGTGGAGAAAGCTCGGCGGCGGGCGGATGAGGTTTTCGAGGCCGTTTATCGCTGTCAACGCGTTACGGGCGTGCGCGGACTTCAGGCGCGCGGGTATTTCTTGGGGCATGGCGAAACTTACGCGGAGAAGCACGCGGGAGCCGGCAAACTGCCGTACTGGCGGCAGGGCAAAGCGGACGGCATGGACTTCCGCTGGGTCGGAGATCCAAGTCATCACAACTACAGCGACGCGATCCACGGGCTGGGGCAGTATTACGACCTGGCCGCGAAGGGCAAGCAAAAGGAGCGGGCGCGGCAAGCCATCGACGATCTGGTGAGCTACTGGGTCGACAATGATCTAAAGATCGCCAAGTACGACCGATCGCTGCCGGCCGTTCCGATTCTCGGAGTCACGGACGGCAAGACGCTGAACACGCGAGTTTTCATGGCGATCGCTGGAGCACGCGTCGCGTATTACGCGACCGGCAAGGCCAAGTTCAAAGCGGTGTTCGATCGGCTGGTTGAGCAATATGGTTTGCGCGGGCTCAAGAAGTTCACGACCGACAAGAATTTCGACGACGCGGAACATTGCTTTTGTCATCTGGATCTGCTTTGGCGCATCGAAGACGATCCCGAATTGCGCGCCGCTTACCGGAAGATCGCCGATGGTCTGTGGGCCAACCACAAGGACGACGGGCAGAGCTTGTTCACCTACATTTACTTTGCCATTGCGCCGGACGCACCAGGGAAAAAGAAGGCTTTGAGCGAGGCTCTTTTCTCACTGCAGACTTTCCCCACCGACATGACCATCAAGCCTCGCATGAACAGCCTTTACCCGCAGCTCAAGCCGCCTTATCCGACGTATCTGGCCGCCTGGGACAACGAATACATTTGGAAGGGCAACCTGCTGCGTCCGGACGGCTGGCTCAGTCGGATCGTGACCGACGTGGCCGTCTCGGGTGAGGACCCGATGGTGCTGTTCGCGGTCGATCAGGCGGGAGGGCTGTACCAGTCGCGCGACGGCGCGGCCACCTGGCAGAACTGGCGGCCGATCGATCAGAATCTACCTAGTTCGGCACGAGCTGTCGCCGCGGGCCGCCGCAACCGGATTGTCGCCGTCGCTGGGAGTGATGGATTCTACTTGACCGTCACCGGCGGAGCTCAGTGGAAACGACTGCCGCTGCCGCCAGATGCCGGCTCGCCTCGCGATGTTTTCTTTGACACCGAAAATCCGAATCGGCTCTACGCGGTCACCGACCGGGGCGTTTACCGAAGCCGTGATTTCGGCGCCGATTACATCGGCGAAAGTTGGGAGTGCCTGACCGAGTCATTGCCGGCACTCCGAAACGTGCGATGGGCGGTGATTCCGGGCCAGCCGGGACGTCTTTTCGCCGTCACGGAGAAACAGCTCTTTACGCGCACGTTCGAGGAGCCTGAATGGATCCGCCGAAAAGGCTTCGGCTTGGACGAATACGGTCGGCTGTATCCCTGGGTTGTGGCCGACCCGAGAAAACCCGATCGACTGTTCGTGGTCGTGAAGACGACCGAGGAAGATGTAGGCACGCTGACCATCTTGCAGGAAACGACTGACGCCGGCCGATCGTGGAGCAACGACCTGATGAGCCTGTTCCAGGTGCTCTCGAAGCTGGGGCTGCCGGGGCTGATCGCGGCGGGAATTCCCATGGACCTGAATTGTGTGCTCGTTGATCCCGACGACTCGAACCTGCTCTTTGCGGGGACGAATCAGGGCGTGCTGCTCAGTACCAACGGCGGCAAAACGTGGCAACTCTCGCGCCACGGGCTGGAGATTCCCGTCGTCCGCACACTGATTCGGCCTGCTCATTCCAAATGGCTTTTTGCCGGGACGCCCGGCGGCTTGTACATTTCCAAGGATCATGGCCGGACTTGGCAAGACGGGAACCTTTGGCTTCAGTTCACGAAGAACACGCGGCGTGAGCTGGGGGGAGCGGCCTTCGTCGACGCTTATTGGCGCGCCCGCTACTACGGCTTCATCGACGAGCGGCAAGCCTTGGCGCCGTGTGACCGTGAGTGACCCTGCGGCGTTTCGGTATTCGCCGGCAGCCCGCACTCCTGGGACTCACTCCCTTCCGGGCGGGCTTTCTGGAATCGTCTTTTTCCGAGGTGGCGGAGAAAGGACTCTCCTGTCACTGCGATGTTGCCGAGAGCGTACGTCTTCGACGAGGCGATCGATGTCAAAGTCCATCTGTTCGGCAAGCGCCTCTTTTATGCGCCTGACCTCTTCGATCACTTGATCCCGAGTTGCTCTTTCTTGAAAACCGTGCCATTTTCTAGATCCCCATCAGTTCTTCGGGCGTGCAAAGGTCCGGTAGCTCGCGATTACAGCGACCTGCAACGGCAAGCCGATGGGAACACCCTTCATTCATCGGGCCTCAGCGAGGTCCCGGGGTACTTGGGTTTCCTGTCGCGTTGCAAGGGCGACCTCCCCGTTTTCCTCGTCATCTTACATGTCTGGTGCCGGGAGGACCGACTGTTTCCCCGTCAATTCGCTTGGCGGCGGAGCACGGCGAGATGTTGAACAGATCGCTACGAGGTCGCCCCACGCCTTGCAGCCCGCTTATTTCGCCCGATAAGATGCCGCCGATGGCAACCATTCTTGACGAGATTGTCGAGCACAAGCGTACCGAACTGGTCGAAGCGAAACGCCGCGTTCCGCTGGATGAGCTGCGGCGGCGGGTGGAGTCGGCGCCGGCCGTGCGGGACTTTGTGGATGCTTTGCGAACGGAGGCTCGGCGAACGGGCATCGCGCTGATCGCCGAAGTGAAAAAAGCCTCGCCGTCGGCCGGCTTGATTCGCGACGATTTCGACCCGCTTGCAATCGCTCGTACCTACCAGCGGCACGGAGCGGCCTGCATCAGTTGCCTGACGGACGAACGATTCTTCCAGGGCCGGCTGGAATACTTGCAGGCGATCCGGCAGGCGGTGGAGCTCCCGGTCCTCCGCAAGGATTTTATCATCGACGAGTATCAAATCTGGGAAGCTCGGGCGGCCGGAGCCGACTGCGTGCTGCTGATCGCCGAATGCCTCGACGACGCGCTCTTGCACCGGCTCTACCGCTGCACCCGAGACCTCGGAATGCACGCGTTGATCGAAATCTACGAAGCCGACAACCTGGATCGTGTGTTGCGCCTGGATCCGCCGCTCATCGGGATCAACAACCGCGACTTGAAGAGCTTCACGGTTGACTTGGAGCATTCGATCCGGCTCGGCCAACGGCTGCCGCCGGCGACCGTGCGGGTCAGCGAAAGCGGCATTTACACTCGAGACGACGTCGTCCGGTTGCAAAAGGCCGGCTTCCACGCCATGCTGGTCGGCGAATCGCTGATGCGGCATGCCGACATCGGAGCCAAGGTCGACGAACTGCTCGGCCGATGACGGCTCATTCGGCGGCCGCCCTCGCTGCCTTCCATTCTTCGCTGATTCTCAACCATGGAAAGGAGTCTTTCGGTGACATCCCGCCCAACAAACGCAGCCAGTCCTCAAACAGAATCGGCATCACAATCGGTCGAACACGTTTTGGTCGTCCCGACGTTGCTTTTCCACGAATTGGGCTATTTTCAGGGGTTCTGCGCGGTTCCAGATCGCTATCTGGAAACGTTGCTCGATCCCAGTTATGTCAGCTACCGGCCGCGCGATGCGGTCGAACAGGATCCCAGTTACAAGCAGCTCATCCCCTATTGCATCTTCCGGTATCGCGACACGGTGTTTCATTACCGTCGCGGGGACGGGTCGGGCGAAGGGCGATTGCTGGCCAAGCGGTCGATCGGCATCGGCGGGCACATCTCGTCGGCCGACGACCAGACGGGCGGCAGCCCGTACCTGGAGGGCATGCGGCGGGAGATCGAGGAAGAGGTCCATGTCGAGACTACGTACCGCCAGCGGTGCGTCGGGCTGATCAACGACGATCTGACGGACGTCGGCAAAGTTCACTTGGGCATTGTTCACGTGTTTGAGCTGGATGAGCCGAAAGTTCGGCCCAACGAACGGTCGATCATAGAGACGGGGTTTGCTCGTCCCGACGAGCTCCGGCAGTGGCGCGATCAATTCGAGACGTGGTCGCAAATCTGTCTGGATCATCTATTTGCGGACGAATGATCGACCGCGGCGAGGCGGTTTGCCCGTCGAAGCGGGCCGCGGGCGCAGCGGCGATCGAATCGACAAGGGAGTGTCGAAGATGAAGATTTCGCTGCGCGGATGGATCGTGATCGGGCTATTCGGCACCGTTTTAGCCGCTTTGCTCTTTTATCTGCGCCCCGAATTGACGGCCGCGGAAAAACCGGCGACGCCGGAGTATCGGCTGAAGCGAGCGTGGCTGGGACAGCTTCTGCGAACCGCGGGCCTGACGCCGCAACCCGTCGACAACCGCTACGACTTCAGTTTCCAGTCCACTTACGACGGGGCTGCGTGGAACTTGACGATGACCGCCGTCCTCAGCGGCGACGGCGAGTGGGTCTGGCTGATGGCTTGGTTGGACGAACTGCCGCGGGACCCTTCGGAGGTCCCTCGGACAGCGCTGCTACGGTTGCTGGCCTTGAACGACCAAATGGGGGCCGGAAAGTTCTTTGCATTCATCCCCAGCAGCCGCCGGTTTGTCCTTCAGAAAGTCATTTCGAGCCGTGGTCTGGACGGAAAGGGTTTGCGAGCAGCCTTGACCGACCTGGGGGCGACCGTGGCGCGGACTTATGATCAGTGGGCCGTCGCGAAGTGGAAACGTCTGGCCGTTTCGGAGCTAGGGCAAGCGGTTGGAGGGAGCTGGTTTGCTCCCGCGACATCTCGGTCTGCCGACGTGGCATCGCAAGTCAGCAGACAGTTTTCTGAAAATGCCTCAGCCGTCGTTGTGCCCAATGCCGCTCTGTCTTCGACGAGGACTCGCCGCAGCGGTCGTGTTCGGCTATCATCGGGTCAGGCTCCGCGCGGGGCCGGAGCGACCGAGCGCAAGCTTCAATGGACGCCGTTCCCTCGCCCGTAGCCGCTCCCGCTGACGCAGATCAAGCGAGGGAAAACTCTTCCTCGGCCGACAACACGCTTGCTGATAGCACGCTTGCGGTCTGACGAAGAAAGAGAATCGGGCATCCTTTTGGCGTTTCACCGTGCGACCAGCGGTTGGTGCGATCGACGGCTCGTTGCGAAACGGGTCAAACGACCCAGCCGGTTCGGTCCGGTCGCCTGTCGCGAGTGAAGCTGCTGCCCATTCTTTCGCATGACGACGAGGCTATTGGCGAAACGACAAAGGCTCTCACGCCCGCTCATTTGCCCTGCGGGTCAAAACCAAAGGATCCGGAGAAGAATATGCCCGGCAAACCCTTCGCCGTCGTCGGCGTGCTGCTCACGTTGGCTGCGGCCATCCGTGTGGAGGGGAATGAGTTACAGGCGACCGATGCGAAGCACATCGTGGCTGTCGAAAACGTGTGCGCGTGGCCTAACCTCACGCGGATGCCAGACGGAACGATCATCGCCATTATTCACAATCAGCCTTCGCATGGCGGCAAGGAAGGAGAATTAGAATGCTGGGCCAGTCGCGATGGCGAGCAGTGGGAAAAGCGAGGACACCCCGCGCCGCACGATCCCAAGACCGTGCGCATGAATCACGCCGCGGGGCTGGCTCGCAACGGAGACCTGCTCGTGCTCTGCTCTGGCTGGACGGATCGGAAGCAGCCGCACAGGCCCAAACAGAAACCGTTTCGGGACAGCATTCTCTCGGCGTGGGTGTGCCGGTCGAAGGACGCGGGAAGAACCTGGTCGCAAATCAAGAAGTTCATCCCTCGCGATAGGGGCTGGTCTGAACATATCCCGTTCGGAGACATCTTCGTGGCAGAGGATGGCTCGCTGCGGGCCTCCACCTATCAAGGAGAATTCCAAGACGAGACAAAGAGCACTCGGACGATTGGTTGGAGGTCCTGGCTAATCCGGAGCGACGACGATGGGAACACTTGGAAGCGGGTGAGCATCATTAGCCCACGGCACAACGAGACCGCCCTGTTTCACGCGGGCGGGAAGCGGTGGCTGGCTGCAGCCCGCCGCGATGCAATGGACCTCTTCTTTTCAAACGACGATGGTGCGACCTGGAACGCCACACCGGGTGACCCAAAGAAACGAAATCAACGCTCATCTCATGCGTTTGCACGACGGCCGACTGTTATTGACTTACGGTAGTCGGGTCAAGGGGCAATACGGGGTGCTGGCCAAGATGAGCCGTGACGAAGGGCGAACCTGGAGCCGGCCGGTCCGGCTCGTGAAGACTTTGCACCCTGATTGCGGGTATCCGTCTAGCGTACAGCGGGACGACAACATGATCGTGACCGCCTACTATGCCAAGAAAAGCACGCTGTGCGACCGGTATCACATGGGCGTCGTGATCTGGAACCCCTCGGTGGAATGAATGGAGACGTGCGGGAACCGCGCGCTATGACGCAAGCTGCTTTGCTTCGCACCGTCGTTCGGGAAGGATCCGGTGACGGTCCCCACCTACTGATTACCGCAGGCGTCCATGGGGATGAGTTTACGTCGATCGCAGCGGTTCGAGAATTGGCCGGCTGCGTCACGAGCAGCCTGTTACGAGGGCGTCTTACGCTTGTCCCGATCGTCAACCGAGCGGCGTTTCTGCTTGGGCAGCGCACGGCCGAGGACCACTTGGATTTGGCACGCACCTGCCCGGGCCGGGACGATGGTTCGATCACGCAGCGCATAGCGGCCGAGCTCAGTCGTCTCATTCGCTCGGCAGACTTTTACATCGACCTTCACACGGGCTCCTCCACGACTTCGGTTCATCCTATGGCCGGCTACATGCTGCATCCGAAAGCGGACATCCGTAATCAGCAGCGGGCCATGGCTCGCATCTTCAACTTGCCCATCATTTGGGGGACAACTGCGACGCTTGAAGGACGGTCTTTGTCGGTCGCGAGAGACGCAAACGTCCCGGCGATCTATGCCGAATACCTGGGCTCCGGAGCGTGTGACCCGAAAGGTGTCGCGGCCTACGTGGAAGGCTGCCAAAACGTGATGGCGTGGCTGGGCCTGCTCGACCGACCGCTCCCTGATCCGAAGATCCGGCATTGGGTCGAAGATAACCAACCAGGCTCCGGCCACATGCAGACCCAGAATCCAGCACCAATCGCCGGTTTCTTTGAACCGGCCGTGCGGCTTGGCGATGAGATCCGCCCCGGACAGAGGATCGGCACAATCTACGATGCCGTCGAAGATTCGCCCGTGGAAGTCTTGTCGCAGCAGAAAGGGATTGTACTGGCTCTGCGAACGTTTCCCCGGGTGGCCCAAGGCGAAAGTTTGTGTGTCATCATGGAAACGTCATTCGAGGTCCGCGCTGAGAACGGGAATGTTCGGGAATAAAGAGGTCATCTTCCTGCTTGGGCGCGACGCCGCAGCTCTTCCCGGAACTTCCGAATGCGCTGGCCCTCGTAGCGAGGCCATGTCCACGCCGGCCAGACGGGACTTTCCTTTCGCACCTCCTGGTACTTCCGGCGTAAAACTTCCACCATGCGCTGCAGCCGTTCGGGTTGCTGTTCCGCCAGATCGGTCGTTTCACGGATGTCGTCTCGCAGATTGTACAGTTCGAAGCCTTCCAGCTTGGCCGTTTTCAAAATCGTCATGTCGTTGTTGCGGAACTCGATCCCGGGACGGGGAGGCGTGGGATTCAGTCGGGCCAGGAGTTTCCAGTCGCCCATTCGGATCGCCACTTTCGGCTCGCTGTGGGCGTAGTTGAATTGCCAGTAAAGCGGCGTCGTTCGCTCGATCGGCCGCCCCTCCAAAACCGGCAGGATGCTGGCTCCGTCCATCGCGCGATCGCTCGGCACGGGAACCTCAGCGATCTGACAGAGGGTCGGCAAAAGATCGACACCACAGATCGGCTCCCGAGTGACTTCGCCCGGGCGCACGTGTCCCGGCCACCGCAGAATGCCGGGCACACGGATTCCGCCTTCGTACAAACTGCCTTTTTTGTCCCGCAGCGGACCGGCCGAGCCGTGCGGATGCCAATGGGTGATGGCCGGGCCATTGTCGCTGGTGAAGAAAACAAAAGTGTTGTTCCGCAGGCCAAGTTCGTCGAGTGTTCGCATCAGGCGGCCGAAGGCGTCGTCCATCTGCGTGATGTTGCCGTGGTGAGCTTGATAGCTGGAAACGTCCGGATCGAACGGGCTCGGTTTGCCGCGGCTCGGATAAAGCTGCGTGAATCGATGATCGGTGGCGATCGGCTCGTGCGGCTCGTGAAAACAGACAAACAAGAAGAACGGTTTCCGGGGGTCACGAATCGAACGCAACCAGCGGACCGCTTCGTCGACGACCAACTGGGCGGAAAAACCCTCCAAGCGTCCGACCGGCTGACCATTCCGCACGAAATTGTCCGGGTTCCGATGGCAAGGCAAGGCGTTGTTTTGCGTTGAAAACCAATGGTCGAATCCGTGATCGGACGGCTGCGGTTGGTCCGGTTTGTTGAAACGGCCGTTCAAATGCCATTTGCCGACATGGCAGGTCGTGTAGCCCGCCCGACGCAGCAGCGTAGCGATTGTGATCTCACTGCGGCGCACGTGCATGGGCGAGTCCATGGGGATCCAATTATGGATGCCCACTCGATACGGCGTGCGTCCGGTCATCAGGCCCGCCCGCGACGGTGAGCAATTTGGTGCGGAGGCGTAGCAGTCGGTGAACCGCAGCCCTTCGGAGGCGAAACGGTCCAGGTTGGGCGTGTGGACTTCTTTGCTGCCAAAGCAGCTCAGATCGCCATAGCCCAAATCGTCGGCCAGGACGATGACGAAATTTGTCCCGGGTTTGCGGCCGTCAGCCGCAGGTTCAGCCGCCAGCACCATTCCCGACCCGGCTGTGAACGCCGCCCAAACGGCCAGTTGAAAAAAACGGTTTGTGTTCCCCATGGCACAATTCTCCCAAGAACCGTTGAAGGTTTTCACG
This sequence comes from Planctomycetota bacterium, assembly GCA_013151585.1. GTDB lineage: Bacteria > Planctomycetota > Planctomycetia > Planctomycetales > Planctomycetaceae > JAADHY01. Next base: position 4,951 of record JAADHY010000003.1, on the reverse strand, counting down.
CGGTCGCCCGCTATCCCGCAGGCCGACACGCCCCCCGAACCAGCAGACACGGCAGACGCTCTCATCTCGGTCGCATGATATTGAGCGAACCAAAACCTGGTGGGGAACGGCTCCTTTCCCGCAACGTTCCGCCAATTGTCCGTGCGGCGTCGTATCAGACCGATCCACGGCCTGACACCCGCCAGTATCATTCGGGACATCCCAAATCGGAGCGATCCTGGGACACACCGGAGCCTACCAGCTCGACGGCATCGCCGGCAAGTACACCGGCCATGGCCGAAGGCGTTGCTGCCAGTGCCTCGCGGCCGAGAATGGTTGCTCGCAAAAGCTGGGACCAGCGGTTGATAACGACCTGGGCACTGACCGATTCGGCCGGACCGATCGCCTTCAGCGCCGACCGTTGGATCGAGGGGGCGAGCGATCATGACAGCGACCCGTGCGGCAATCCTCGACGGGGACGAATCGTGCCGCGTCTCCTCGGGAGAGATGGTGTCCGTCGCGACTGCCGCACAGAGGAAGCGGCAGAAGAAGTAGTCACGGGATGGAAGATGTCGGTCCGATTCGGTCGAACAGATGGGAAGATGGGAACATTCTCCGCTGGTGGGGCGTCTCTCCGGGAGGGGGATCCTCTGTTCGGGTGCGGTCGGTCTGTCTGAACGGAATGGAATCGGTTCTGCTGGTGGGGTTGAACGGCCGGGGGGGATCGCGAATACTTCATCAGAAAGCTTGACTTTCGCGGTGAAAATCACGATGCTTTCGCCTTTCCGTGATCCGGCTCTTCGACGGATTTGCCTGAGGGCGTAGCTCAGATGGTAGAGCAACGGACTTTTAATCCGTAGGTCGTGGGTTCGAGTCCCGCCGCCCTCACTGGTCGCATCGGCTCTGGTCGGCTCGAGCCGGTGCGTTTTTTTCTGCGCGGTGACTCGCGAGATTCCCCGCCGACTGAAGCGGTGCTGGCTGCGCTCGCGGAAGCCGGATGCCTTCGTGTATTATGGGGGTCAGGATGTGGGGTGAGGTCTCCATAGGCCCCCTTGAACTGGGAAGGATCGAGAATCCGATTGCACCCCATGCCAGAAAAGAAAACTGTCCAATCCCCATGAACGCGCTGATCCGACAAGCTCTGGAATTGGCCCTTGAGCGGCGCGATGTGTCGGCCGATGTAATGGAACAAGCCATTGGGGCGTTAATGGACGGCCAGTGCGAGCCGGTCGAGATCGCGGCTTTGCTGACGGCGTTACGGACGAAGGGGGAATCGGTCGACGAGATCGTCGGCGCGGCCCGGGCCATGCGTCGGCGCGTGACAAGGATTCCCACCGCTCGCCGGGGTCTGTTAGACACGTGTGGAACGGGTGGCGATCAGACTCACACGTTCAACATCAGCACGGCCACGGCGCTGGTGGTCGCGGCGGCGGGCGTCCCGGTGGCGAAGCACGGCAACCGGAGCGTTTCTAGCAGCAGCGGTTCGGCCGACGTGCTCGAGGCTTTGGGGGTGAACGTGCAGCTCGGGCCGGAGCAAGTTGCCGGGTGTTTGGACCAAGTGGGGATTGGATTCTGCTTCGCTCCGCTGCTGCATTCGGCCATGAAGCACGCAGCGCCGGTCCGTCGGCAGCTCGGTTTCCGGACGATTTTCAATCTTTTGGGACCCTTGACCAATCCGGCGGGGGCCGAGTTTCAGCTCTTGGGAGCCAACCGGTATCAGACGGCTGGCAAGCTCGCTCGAGCGCTCAGCCAACTGGGCTGCCGGCATGCGCTGGTGGTTTGTTGCGACGACGGGCTGGACGAGGTGGGCCTCTGGGGCCGAACGGCCGTGTTTGCGGTGGCGGGCGATCGGGTGAACGAAATCGTTTGGACGGCTGATTCTTTCGGCTTGCCCGAATGTCGGCTGGAAGACTTGCAAGTGCGTACGGCGAGCGAAAGTGCCGAAGTGATTCGAAGAGTTTTGGCAGGTCAAAGCGGTCCGGAACGCAACATTATCCTGGCGAATGCGGCCGCAGCGCTGATCGCGGCCCAGCGCGAAACGGAACCAACCCGGGCGGTCCGGGTCGCGGCCGAAGCCATCGATTCCGGTCGCGCACGCGAAATGCTGCGGAGACTCGTTGACTTCACGACCGAAGATTAGCGGCCCGATCAACGGAGTCTCTGCTACGCCGGACGGGACACGTCGAAGACCGACCTAATGCGCCGGCGAGGGGCTTGGCAAACGGTGCGGGTTTGCGTGTCGTTTCGCATCGGCAGTGTCCTTGTTTGGCCGACGCGCGACCATGCCCCATCGCGATGCTCACAGCGTCTCCCACAGTTTCCGGACCAGCTCTTTGCTGACAAGCAGGTACTCCCGGGCCGGAGAGAAAACCTCTAAGGTGATGGTCCCGTCATAGCCGGTTTCGCGAAGCAACCGGAGGCATTCTCGCCAATCGATTCCGCTGCCGGGGACGCTGGCAATGGGCAAGTGCTGATCGCTGCCGGCGTCGTTGTCCGAGAGGTGGACGTGTACCAAGCGGTGTCCCAGCCGATCGAGGTATTCGGCCCAACGGTCGCCTTCGACCTGAGCATGTCCGCAATCCAGGTGCAGTCCGAGCCGCGGTAACCGGTCAAACAATACCTCGAAAACCGCCAACTGGTCGACGACGGTTTGTGGTGCGTTTTCCAGGGCGACGGTGATCCCGAATGCCGCTGCCTCTTCGCACAGGTCGCTCAGTACCGACGCGCACCAATCCACGATCACGTCGATCTCGAAGAACTGAGGCGGCTTCGTGAAGTGGACCGTCAACAAACCGGTCCGCAGCAACCGAGCCGCTCGCAGTGCGCGCCGGTACTCGTTCAAAGTGGCACGCCGCAGACCGGCGAAGGGAGTCGCCAGCGGGAGGTAGAACGCCGTGTGAACGATCACTCCCAGCCCATGCTTCTTCAGGGCCGCTCGCAGGGCGGCGATGTCTATGTGGTCTGGGTCGACCGCCGGCGGTTCCAGCGTCAGGTCGACGAAATCGAAGCCGTTGCGTCCGATCCATTCAATCTCGCGCACAGGATCGCGAGCGGGATGATTCATCACTCCGATCTGCACGGCGTGCTTCCTCGTATCAACTTACTTTCTCTTCGCGCCTTTGCGGCTCCCGCGGTTTGTCGCTCTTGGGAAAACCCGGACGATCCGATCCCGGGACCACGTGCATCAGATCAACACTCAAAATCGACGGGCACCAGTATCGTTCAATGTGTTCGATCACCATTTCCGTTCCGCGAGCGTGACTGACATACGGCGGATCGCGCGGGTCATACATCGCATCCGTCAGATCGCGGACCAATACGACATTGAACCCCAGATACACGAGCTGTCGAATGCCGAAAGGACGGCCCAACACGCACATGTTGGTGTGGACGCCCATTATCGCCACGTTCTTCACGCCCTCCTGGATCAGGAAGTTGTAAATCTCGACGCCGCTGTCGCTGACGCCGTCGTAGCCAACAATTTGGATCGCCGGATGCTGGCGTCGATCGAAGTCAGGGTGATCACGCGGAACGGGATCGTCGCAGCCCCCGTCAGAGGCGTCCACTGGCAGCTCAGGCTCTCGCTTGGGATCCCGGTGACACCAACTTTTCAGGGGAATAGGCGGCTTGGCGGGGCGGGCCTGCTGCATGCGTTTGCGGAACGGCGTCGTCTCATAGTATTTCATGCCGCCACTAGGTGCGTGGATGATCATGACGCCGCGAGATCGGGCGGCCGTCAGTACGCGGTTCATGCGCGGAGCCATGACGGAGACTCGCTGCGCAGCCAGTCGGCACGGATGATCGGCCCACATGTCGCAAACGATGATGGCCGTTTCGGCCACGTTCCACAGCTCCGTCTTCTCGACGACCTTCACCTGCCCGCTTCCGGCTGGCTCGTCTCGACGACTTCGCATCCGCAACTTCAACTGGCCGGGGACCTTCGGCCGGTTGGGCACGCGCGCGTCCACTTCCGCCGCTACCACAAATCCGAGCTGAACCGCTTGAAGCCCGTACCCACCCGTGGCGGCCGCTAGCCCGGAGCACGCGATCCGCCGACAAAAGCCGCGGCGACAGAAGAGCTCGTTCATGGTTGCTATTCCCTCACAGTCCCCACTTTTCGTCATGGCCTGAACTCTGCGCCTGATTGTCTCGTACCGGCCGCACGGCCGCAATAGAACGCGGTCGGCGAGCATCGCTCGCCTGCGAGGGCCTCGTCGTTGCTCTTGGCGGCCGCAGGACACCGCCTAACAGACTGCGGCAATCGCCGCGGTCTTGACAACTCGCATGTCCGTACTAATACTGCTAGTACGGCTGCCAAGCGATTCTCTATGTCTGTCCTGTCGTGACGAAAGTTTCTAGAGCCAAATCGCAGGGCCGAGCGAACTCGGGTGGGCTCCACATCAGGCGGGAAACGGTGAAAAAGTTCGCGCTCGTCGAGAATGCGACAGGCGCCAGCCTTTGGTCACACGTTTCCCGGGGAGGGGCCAAACGCGTGGCGGGTTCGGCTCCGGCCGGTGGCGCGTTCGGCTCCGGTGTGAAATCCAGTTGGGTTGCGGCCGCCAGGCCGCGTTAGGAGGGGCACGTCCATGGTCAGTCGGACGCTCGCGACTTTCTTTGGAATTGTCTTTGGGGCGTTTGCTGGAGAGGGATGCGGGACAGGGTTGATGGTCGTTTGCGCTTTGGTGAGCGGTCCGATTGGCGGTCGCGCCGCTCAGCCGTCGCCGATCCGTCCGATTTTTTGCGCGGTACCGCTTACGCCGCGGCGGCCGGCAGACATGTCCGAGAAGGTCACTTACCAAAACGATCAGCCGTTGTACGCTCAGGTTCGCTACGGCGCGGAGGACTCGACCCTCGTGATTGTTGTGGTCGATCGGATCAACCGCTCGCAGTTCGATCTTTACGTCGATGCGGACCGCGATCGGATCATCGAACCTCAGGAGCGTGTGCCGAGGGCCGGCCGGATTCGTCGGAT
>JAADHY010000257.1 GCA_013151585.1 Planctomycetota bacterium | reverse complement strand
CAGCGCCTTGCGGTCGACCAAATGAGCCGCCCAGCACAGAAAGGGATAGCAGTCGGCCGCGGTGTCGCGGTAGTTCCAATGACCGTCCGCGCGATACAAACCGGTTTCGGGATCGATCAGCGGCAACGCCTTTTCATGCAGCCACCGCTGCACCTTGCTGATGGAATAGCCCGCGATCTTTGCCGAGCGGGCTGCGCGAGCGAACACGTCCTGCGACCGGTCGTCGGCCGAGCGGCTGGCGTTGGCTCCGAACAGGGTAACTCCGCCCGCCATCGCGCCGGCGAGAAACCGACGTCGCGACAGCCGGCCGGCGGGCGTTCCGCTGCTCGGGACGATTCGGGCCGAATGGCATGCAACGTAATTTGGCGGCGTTCGGTTCATTGGCCCTTTCCCTCCGAAAGGAACACGAGCAAACACGGACGGACATCAACCGAGGCACACGAGCGCAGATCATTCCCCGGCGAACCGCGCAACGCGTCTTGGGTGAGCCTTTGCCGGTTGCTTCCGGCTCTTATTCGCGAGCGTACTCGAACAACGGCGTGGAAAGGTAGCGTTCGCCTGAATCCGGCAGCACCACGACGATCGTCTTGCCTTCGCTTTCTGGTCGAGCGGCGACCTTCAAGGCCGCGACCATGGCTGCTCCGGAACTGATCCCGCAAATGATGCCTTCTTCTTTGGCGATCCGCGGAGCCATCTCGAAGGCTTCATCGCTGGAAACTTGCACCACCTCGTCCACCAAAGACATGTCGAGCACGTCCGGGACGAAGCCCGCGCCGATCCCCTGAATCCGGTGCTTGCCCGGCTGGCCGCCCGAAAGAACCGGGCTTTCCGCGGGCTCGACCGCGATCGATTTCAGCGGATGGTTCTTTTCTTGCTTGATAAATCGCGAGACGCCCGTGATCGTGCCACCTGTCCCGACGCCAGACACCAAGATGTCGACGTTGCCGCCCGTGTCTTCCCAAATCTCCGGTCCTGTGGTCTTGAAGTGGATTTCCGGGTTGGCTGGGTTCTTGAACTGCTGCGGCATGAAGTAGTTCGGATCCTCGGCGATTTCTTCCGCCTTACGGATGGCGCCGGGCATGCCTTCCGCGCCTGGAGTGAGCACCAACTCGGCTCCGAACGCTCGTAAGAGAATCCGGCGTTCCATCGACATCGTGTCCGGCATCGTCAGCGTCAGCGGGTAGCCACGAGCCGCACACACGAACGCCAGAGCGATACCCGTATTGCCACTGGTGGGCTCGACGACCCGCATCCCCGGTTTCAGAACGCCTCGTTTTTCAGCGTCCCAAATCATGGACGCGCCGATCCGGCATTTGACGCTGTAAGAGGGATTTCGGCCCTCGACTTTGGCCAAAATCGTCGCGTTCAGCCCTTTGGCCAAGCGATTAATCCGGACTAACGGCGTGCGCCCGATCGTCTCTGAGTTGTCTTTGAATACTGGCATCCGCGTCGCTCCTTCTTTGTCTTTGGGGACCGTCATCCAGCCCCGGAACGTCCTGAGAGCCCATCGACCGCAGCCGACCTGCGTCCAGCCTCCATCGATAGGCCGCAAGCAGTAAAACAATATCCTTCAGGTTCAGTATTATGGAACATTCCCGGCGACGGAGCAATGCTGGCCTGGAATCTGCGAAGTCCCTTTCGCCAGCGTGCGGAGTCGAACAGCGGGATGAGCATGTCGCGCAAAGCACGGCTGAACCTGTTGGAATCCAGCCTCCGTTGCAGCCGATTGGTTCCCGATGGGCAGGCTCAACCGCAAGATCAGAGCGAGTTGTCGGCAAGCCAGTCAGCGCATGCCGCAGTCACGAGGGGCGTGGAGTTTGTGAGCGCACTTTCCAGGTAGGCGGCCGCCGCCGCGAGATTCTCCTGAGCCTTCGGCGTCAGCACCGAGCGGAACATGCTGAAATCATAGCCGCGGATGCCGACCAGATAACCTTCCGGCTCTGCCTGAAAAAGGTCGCGTGCCAACGCCAGGACCGCCTCCGGCTGCACTCCGTGGCTGCTGAATCCCACGCCCGCAGTCGCCGGCTCCAGACGCTTGATCCAGAATGGCTCGGGACCATTCAAACTGGCGTCGGCGAACAGGACGACGTCGTGCCGGGCCGCTTCGGCGGCGTCTTCGACGGTCAACTGGTAGTCGGCGTCGACGGTTAACCTTGGAAGGCTCAGCCGCTCGAACCACTCCGCCAGCGCTGGTCCAAGCCCGTCGTCGGCCCGGGCCGGATTGCCATAGCCGATCAGCAAGATGGAACGGGCGGGGCAGTTCATGGCCTGCGTTTCACGTCAAGAGTTTCGCCCGCGGAGTTGGTCAAACGGACTTCCAGAGGCATCTGGCCGTAGGCGTGCGTTGCGCAGGACAGACACGGATCGTACGCACGGATGGCGACCTCGACATGGTTGAGCATCGCCTCGCTGATCTCGGGCTTTCCGGACAGATAGTCTTCGGCGACCTTGCGAATGGAGCGGTTCATGGCCTCGTTGTTGCTGGTTGTGGAAACGATCAGATTGGCCATTACGACCCGATCTTGGCGGTCGACACGGTAGTGATGAAACAGGGTGCCGCGCGGAGCCTCCAAGATCGCCACCGCTTCTTCTCGACGCTCGCCGGTGGCCATCAAGTCGGTCCCTTGCAGGTCGGGGTCGTGCAACAGTTCCCGGATTTTCTCGGCCGCGTGCAGCACCTCGACCATTCGAGCCCAGTGATAGGCCAGCGTGCTGTGGCACGGCCGCCCGCCGCTCCAATCGCGGAATTTTTCCCGAGCTGCATCCGCCTCCGGTGTGTCGATGAACTGGCACGTGTTCAGACGAGCCAGCGGACCGACCCGGTACCACCCCCACTCGGGGCCGAGTGACCGAATGAAGGGGAATTTCATGTACGACCAAGGCCGGACTTCTTCAGCGAGCACCTTGGCGTAATCCTGTGGCACGACGCCGTCGAAAATGATCTGCCCATCGGCATCGACCGCTCGCAAGGAACCATCGTAAAGGTCCATCGCTCCGTCTTCGCGCACGATGGAGAGATAGTTTGACTCGAACGAACCAAAGTCGGCCAGCGTCTCAGCGTTTTTCTCGACGTACTCGGCTGCAATGGCGACAGCTTGCCGCGACCAATCGAGCATCTGGTCGATGTCGCGGAGCAACGCATCCCGTTCGACCACGGATAGATTTTTGTTGACTCCCCCAGGAACAGCTCCGGTCCCGTGGATTCTTTTGCCCGCCGTCGCCCGGATGATTTCCTGTCCGTACTTCCGCATCAAGACCCCTTGACGAGCCAGGTCGGGATAGACCGACGCCACACCGACAACGTTCCGCATCGCCGGTTCTGATTCAAAGCCGAAAAGCAAATCGGGCGAAGCTAGGTAGAAGAAGTGGAGGGCGTGAGACTGAAATATCTGGCCGTAATGCATGAGCCGTCGGATCTTCTCGGCCGTCGGCGTCAGCTCATCCACACCGACAATTTGGTCCATCGCCTTGGCCGCACAAAGATGATGGCTGACCGGGCAAATCCCACACAGCCGTTGCACGAGCACCGGCACTTCCCAAAACGGACGACCTTGAATGAAACGTTCGAATCCGCGGAATTCGACAATGTGCAGCCGCGCTTCGGTGACCTGGTTGTTTTCGTCGAGCAGGATCGAGACCTTGCCGTGTCCCTCGACCCGAGTCAGAGGTTCGATCACGATCCGACGGGTCTGATCTTGCTGCGTGTGAGGTTCCAGCATAGTTTGTGTGACCATTGTGATTTGGTCTCCGGTGAGGTGGTGTTGGGGCGGCGGATGGCCGCGATCAGGACCCTTCGTGGATTTTTCAGTCGTACTTAATCAGCTCGTACGGCAAGTCCAGAGGTCTGTTGTTCAACAGGGCCGTCAATGTCTGCCAGATGCTTTCCGCCGACGGGGGGCAGCCGGGCAAGTGATAGTCCACTCGGACGACTTCGTGGCAAGGGTAAACACGGTCCAGCAACAGGGGGATTTCGGGATCGTTGGGTATCAGGCCGGTCGGGTTGTAGACCGTGGGCCCATCGCAATAGGCCTCGCGGAAGCACTCTTGCAACGAAAGGGTATTGCGCAGCGCCGGCACGCCGCCCATCGTCGCACAGTCGCCCAACGAGACCAGAATCCGGCAGTGCTTGCGGAACTCGCGAAGGACTCGCACATTCTCCTCGTTGCAGCATCCGCCCTCGATCAGACCGATGTCGACCGGCCCGGTGAAGTCTTTGAGGTCATCGATCGGCGAGCGATCAAATTCGACCAACTCCGCCAGCTCCAGAATGCGCTCATCCAGGTCCAGAACCGACATGTGGCAACCAAAGCACCCGGCCAAAGAGGCTGTTGCGATCCGCGGTTTCCGGTTGAGCTGTCGCTGCTCGCGTTCTTGCACGGTTTCCATCATGGCCTTCTACCCTCCTGAGAATCCGACGCTGGATCGGGTTTCGCGTTGTGTTATTGCATGGGGCTTTCCGACGGTTGCGGTGAGCCCGCTCCGGCTCCCACCTCGGCCCCGATCGGCTGTCGGTCGAACCGACGTTGGCCAACCGGGACCTGGAAGGCGGTTCGCTTCCGGAGCAAGCATCCGACCGGGCAGACGGTCACAGCCTGGTCGTCGGCCGACAAATCGGATCCGCCCAGGCCGCGCCGGGAGTTGACGCCCAAATGCCGGTGCGGACCTCGGCCGACGAAACCGAAGACGTTCTTCCCGTCCACGTCGCGGGACACCCGCACGCAACGGCCGCACAGAACGCAGCGATTGCGGTCGAGCAAGACGTCCGGATGGCTGGCGTCGACTTCGCGGCGGGGCCACAAGTGCGGATACTTCGGGGCGGCGATGCTGTGCCGATAGGCGAGGGCCTGAAGTTCGCAATGGCCGCTTTTTTCGCAGAACATGCAGAAATGATTCCCTTCGACCAGCAACATCTCCAGCAGGTCCCGGCGCAGCGTTCGCAGTTCCTCCGTGTCGTTTTCGACGACCAGATCGTCGGCCACCGGATAGGTGCACGCGGCCTGGTACCGACCGTTGACCCGGACCGTACACACGCGACAGCTTCCGTGAGGCGTCAGTCCTTTCAGGTGGCACAGACGCGGAATGTAGACGCCAGCCTGCTCCGCCGCCTCCAGGATCGTCTGGCCCCGTCGGGCGCGGACTTCCTTTTGATCAATCACAAACGTGACGGTGTCGTTCTGCATGGCAATTCGCTTTGTTCGTTCCAGTTGTAAACGGAATCTCGTCCCACCAGGGCTTCCGATTCCCTCAAGGCCGCTCGGATGTCGAAGCTGGGCCGCAACTCCAAATCGGGACGCCCCAAGCACGCTTCGTACAACGACCGGAAATCCCGCAACGTGCATTCGACCAGCCGCGGCGAGGTCTGGCCGAGCCCGCATCGGCTGGTCGCCTGAATGGTCCGAGCCAGACGCTCCAAGTATTCCAAATCCGAACGTTCACCCTGGCCTCGACGGAGCCGGTCGATCCGCTCTTTGAGCAAGACGTTCCCGACGCGGCACGGCGTGCAATGGCCGCAACTTTCGTCGATAAAGAAAGCCAGATACCGCGAGACAATCCGCAACAGGTCACGGCTCGAATCGAACACGACGATAGCGCCGCCTGTCGGCAACTCTTCGAAGCAAATCCGCTCGTCGAAGTCGGCCGGTGCCACCAGCCGACCGCTGGGCCCTCCGACCAGAACGGCCCCGGCATCCCTCGCTCCGCATAACTTCAGCACGTCGGACAGCTTGACACCAAAGGGCACCTCGTAGATGCCTGGACGCAGGCAGTCGCCGGATATGCTGAGCAGCTTCGTCCCCGCAGAAGACTCGGTGCCCCACTGGCGAAACCAGTCGGGACCTTCTTCCAGGATGCGGGCGGCCTTGCAAAGAGTTTCAACGTTATTGACGCAGGTCGGCCGTCCGAGGAACCCTTTTTCCGCCGGGAAGGGCGGTCGGTTCTTCGGGTCACCTCTCTGCCCCTCGCAACTGCTGATCAGAGCAGTCTCTTCACCGCAGACGTAAGAGCCGGCTCCGAGCTGAATGCGTATGTCGAAATCAAAGCCATCCACTCCGAGGATGCTTTGGCCCAGCAGACCCGCTCGACGTCGCTCTTCGAGAACATGCTCCAGAAACCGCCGCAAATAGGCGTACTCGCCGCGCAGATACAGGATTCCCTCACTCGCACCGATCGCGTACGCCGCGATCGTCATGCCTTCGAAGAGCAGGTCGGGCCGTTCCGTCAAGAGCACCCGGTCTTTGAACGTGCCCGGTTCCCCTTCGTCGGCGTTGCAAATGATGTACTTCGGGCCGCCTTGAGCCGCTCGTGTGAACTCCCACTTCCGTCCTGTCGGGAAGCCGGCACCGCCGCGACCACACAACTTCGACTGCTTGACCTGCTCGATCACCCGCTCGGGTGTCAATCGAAGGGCCTGCTGGAGCCCGGCTTCCGCCATTCGATCCGAGAAGATCACCTCCCCTGCACGACGGACATTGTTCCGCACCATCGCTCGGACCAGCGGATGGCCGTTGTTCCCGTCGCCAACCTCCGTGACCAGCGCCGACGGGTCCGGGTTGTAGCGGAGCCGGTGCACAATTCGGCGAACCCGGTCGGGATCGAGGTCGGTAACGACCACGTCGTTGACGAGGACCGCCGGAGCCTGGTCGCACATACCGATGCACGGAGTTTCGGCCAGCGTAAAGAACCCGTCCGACGTCGTCTCGCCGATCGCAATGCCCAGTTCGCGGCGAAAGGCCGCGGCCACCTCGGGCATTCCCTTCAGTTCGTCGACCACGTCGTTGCACAGGCGAATGACAATCCGCCCCTGCGGCCGGTCCGACAGGAAGGCGTAAAACGATACGACGCTTTCCACATCGATCCGCGCGCATCCCGTCACCTCGGCGACCTCGTCCATGGCCTCGTCGCTGACGAAGCCGAACCGCCTTTGTACGTCCCGCAAGATGTCCAGCATCCGAGTGCGGTCGTTGCCGTGCTCGCGGCAGATTGCCTGGACAGCCGCCTTGGTTGCTCCGTTTTCGTCCATGGTTTGTTCCACAGCGTGTTAGCGTGTTATGGGCTTCGAGAAATTTTTCTAGTCTAGGTCTCGACCGCGCACACGGTCTCCTCGCAAACGAGGAAACGCGGCAGCCGAACAAGTCTTCGGAAGATCTGATCTCGCGCGGGCAAACCCCGTACGCGGCGGGTGTCGGCGCTCTCAACCTGACCCGGTCGTTTTCGAAATCAGCCCGGCGCGATCCGGGCCGTGCAACAACAAGTGCAACTGACGTGCCAGCTTACCGACGATTGACCAGGCTGGACGACGCCAGCGGGGCTCATTGTGCGCCTTTCTTTCCTGCTCGATCCGGTAGCAGCGTCCGGCGGGTTCGGGTGGAGCAAGCGTTGCTGTCGTTTTCCGCGGATTACCACATGAAGAAAGGCGTTTCCGAGCGGACGAGCCTGTCCACGGATGCACACCTGGCAGTTGCTCCCGGGAGCAAACACGCTCGTCCTCGCAGCGACCGAGCCCTTGAAAAACCCGAAACGACGGCGCGAGCGGAGCTGAAAAAGCTTCGGTTGCGGCGAAAAAGAGTGCTGTGCGAGCACGGGCTGTGCGAAAAGGCGCGCCCCTTGGCCCTCACCGCACTGTCAACAGGCCGTCAACCCGATTCCGTCCGCCGAGCGATAGCCGGGTAAGAAAGATGGCGAGCGTCATGACAGAAGCGCTGCCCGCGGAATGCCGACCGTTCCAGCGCCGATTCAATCCCCGACACCGACCTCCAGATTCATCGCAGTCTGGACCAACCGTTTTTCGTGGCGGTGGAACGCGATGACAGAGCGCAACCAGTCGCGCAACTGGATGCGCAACCCGTCGGCGATATCCTGGAAGGAGCCATCGTGATCCAGCCGGGCGCGCAGCTCCTGAAGCCGCTCGAACAGCGCAGCATGCTCCCGCCGCAACTGATCCACCAAATTCGACCAGGTCGGGTACTCGTCCACCACCTCCCGCAAATAGCCGCCTTGCTCTTTCAAATTGAACTGGCACGGCAGCGTTTGAAGCAGAGCATCCAAAACGGCCCGCAGCCATTGACGAGTGACTTCGTCTGGCGGCTCTTCAAGCAAATCACGCAAGTCCCCCAAGAGGATGTATTCCAAGGCCGCGTATTCTTCGAGCAGTTCACGGCTGGATCGCTTCCGCTGCATCGTCCTGCCTCCTGTTGCCCCGCCCGTCTGCTCTTGGCGAAGAGCCAACGGGCCGGATGAGGCCCGAGCGGAACCGCCTGTTCCACTTCGGGCCAGTTCCCGCTGCGGCGTCTCGTCTCCCGAGCCACCGTCATCCGGAACACCGCCGCGTTCCCGTCGATGGCGGTCCGTATTTCCGCACCAGCCTCACCGCCAAACAGCGGCAAGGCCCCTCATTCGGCGACATCCAGTCTATCCCCGGCCGGAAAAGCTGTCAAAAATTTTTCCCCGAAAGCATTTACATTTGTCACGACAGGTGCCGCATCGCATTGTCGGTTCTGCGCGGCGCCGGCGGTCCATCGGCCGGCGTCCTTCCGCCCCTGGGCGCACGACGCACCTTGTGATTCCGACACCTGTCCGCAGTAGACTGGTCCTCTCTCCCGCGTGCGGGAAGGGGCTCGCGTGGCGAGCCCGGTGAAGGCTCTCCGATCGCTGTCAAACAGCAACAGTAAGTAAGCGGAAGGCGCTAGCCTCCGGTACAGTAAGCGCTAGCCTCCGGTGCTTCGCGTCTGCGAGTTGAAAACCGCACGCAAGCGCGTTGCGTTCACTCCGTCGGGAGAGCCCGGGGACGGGAGGAGAAGGGACTTCATTTTGCACGCTGACCTCCGAATGTGGCCGCGCAGCCATGCCAACCCCATCGTGCCCTCGCGCACCGGCCTTTCGGCTTTTGCTCTTGACTCGCCAGCCCCGGGAAGCATATCACCCGTCCATGGTCAGCCCCGCCGCCCGAGGATGGTCCGCCGGCGGAGGAGGTGAAGATCTCCGAGCGATACTGGACTGGCGGCTTTTTCTCGACCTTGTTTTTCGGAGCGATGGCCTTCCATGAAAATCTTCTTTTCCGTTGGTGAACCGAGCGGCGACCAGCATGCCGCCCATTTGATTCAAGAACTCAGACGACGGCACCCCGAGCTCGACTGCTGCGGCTTCGGTGGCCCATTGATGGAGCAGGCCGGCTGCGATCTGCTCTACCGGCTGACGGACTTGGCCGTCATGGGATTCGCCCGCGTGATCCCAATGCTCGGGAAATTCTTGCGTCTGGTGAAAGTGGCCGAACGATCGTTCCGGGGCGCCCCGCCCGACGCGGTCGTTCTGGTCGATTTCCCGGGGTTCAATTGGTGGATTGCCCGCAAGGCCAAAGCGGCGGGCATTCCGGTTTTCTACTACTTGCCGCCCCAACTTTGGGCTTGGGCGCCGTGGCGTATCAAACGCGTCCGTCGATTCGTGGACCACGTGCTCTGCGCGCTGCCCTTCGAATACGACTGGTACGTCAAACAAGGCGTGAGCGCCTATTATGTGGGGCACCCGTTCTTCGACGAAGTCGCCGATCGGCCTTTGGACCGAGCTTTCCTCCATTGGTGGTCATCTGGCGACGCCCGGCTCGTGGCCGTTCTGCCCGGGTCTCGTCAGCACGAGCTCACGCACAACTGGCCGCTCATGCTTGAAATCATGCAGCGCGTCCACGCGCGACATTCCCACGTGCGATTCCTCGTCGCGTGCTACCGGGAGCAACACCAGAACCTCTGCCGGCAACGGGCCGAAGCGCAAGCTCCCGACCTGCCGATCGAGTTTTTCGTCGGTAAAACGTCGGAGATCATTGAGTTGGCGGAATGTGCTTTGATGGTCTCCGGATCGGTCAGCCTGGAAATGCTGGCCCGGCGAACGCCCGCGGTGGTCTTGTATCACGTCGGGTGGACGACGTTCTTTTTGGCCCGTCACTTGATCAACTGCCACTACATGTCGCTGCCGAACCTGATGGCCGAGTATGAAGTGTTGCCGGAGTATCCCGCAGTGGGCCGTTCCAACGCGGAAATCGGCCAGATCAGCGACCGGCTGAATGGCTGGCTGGCCCGACCGGAACTGCTGCAGGCTGTTCGAAAGGACTTGGACGACTTGCGGGACCGCTTCGCCAGGACCGGAGCGACGGCCCGGGCGACCGAGATACTGCTGTCTCGCATCGACGCCCGCCGCCAACGCCGCGCCGCTTAACCGGCCCAGACCGGCTTGCCGTCTGACAACTTCCCGCGCAAACCTTTCGCGGCGGGCAGCCCTGCGGCACCAGGACATCACGTCTCCAGCGCACGCACGGCCAAGTCCCGCAACGTGATCGACCAGTTCAGTCGCTGGCCGCTCAGCACGAACCGGACCACCGTCTCGGCCGCCACCGCGACCGTCATCAGGACAAGGTTGCGAGCCAAGGGGTAATCGCAAACGTTTTCGCCCACGTCTTCCGGCACACGGTAATGCTCGTCCCAGATCACTTCGCCATAATCCGTGTGCAAGCCGACGTGCAGACACGCCAGCCCGACTTGGCGGCAGTGCTCTTGCACGACCCGACGCGATGCGGAGTTGTCGAACGTCTCGAGCACCAGGTCGGTTCCTTTCAGCAAGCGACGCGCGGTCCGCTCCGACAACTCTTTTTTGATCACTTCCGCTTCGACCCGAGCCGCGCGAAACAGGTGACTCCGCAGCACATCGCCTTTCCAGAGCCCGACGTCCGCTTCACCGTAGATCTGCGTGCTCACGTTATGCTGTTCCACGCGGTCGTGGTCGATCACGCGGAAACGCCGAAACCCTTGCCGTGCCAACGTGTCGGCCAGATGCGAGCCCAGCGCACCGGCGCCGCACAGGGTGACGTGCACAGCGGCGAGCTTCTCCGTCGCTCCGGAACCGCGATACAACTCTTCGTGATGATACCTACCGGGCATCGTCTTCCACTCCGATCACCACCCCGCGGGGGAACTTCTCGACCAGCGGCAGCCGAACGCCCTTCGACCGATCGTCGTCGAACCGATAGCCGGCCAAACCATCAACGCCTTCGATGACGCACAGTAACGGTTTGCCGAACGCGCTGACCCAAGCTCGCATCGTATCGACGTCCCGCTGGCTCGGCGCCGCCGGACTCGACGGATGCGTGTGGAAAAAACCGACGACATCGCCGCGCCTCTCTTCCCGCTCCAGGACAGACAGGCCGTCGAATTCGACGTTCGTTGCCCGTCCCACCGACCGCCGCAGGCGTCGCATGTACCAGACACGCCCCCGGCGGGATCCCACAAGCACCCAGCACCATTCGCGCTGGTCCCCCGATGGCCTCGCAGCGTCGTGTTCGGTAGAGGAATCGCTCACGAGAGGCCTCCTTGATCTTCGCCCGGTGCGGTTGCGCGGGCGATTCGGCGTGTCAATCCGTGGTTTCGGCTTCTCGCATCACCTCGACAAGGCTTGTCAAGTCGAACTGAGCGTCCATGCCATCCAGACAGATGCCTGCGCAGGCCACGGTCAGGTCGCCTTTTTCGATATCCGCCGAGTATTCTCGGCCGCCGATCGACCAGGTCACTTCATACGAGTCCCCTCGGTCCAGGTAGTCCACCAGCTCGGCCCCGGCGTGTCGCAACGCGTCGCGCAGTTGTCGCCGAGCGTCCTGGGCCTGCTGCTGTCCGCGTGCTTCCATTTCGCGAAAATAGCAGACGGCGTAAGCGGCCTTTTCCTCGGGCGTCAATCCCGGCCGGTCCAGCTCTGCGGGGGACATTTCCTCGATCAACGCTTGCCGCAAATACGCGGCTGCCGCCGGATCGCGAGCCGGGTCCAAGGCTTCGAACCAAAAGTTAGTTCCGTCAAAACGACTGAGCACCACCTCAAACTGCCTCGCCGCCTCCACGAGCCGCACCGGCACCAGACCTTGGATCCTGATGCGCCGGTCGCCCTGATGGGCTGCCAGCGCCTTCCAGCGGCTGCCCTCACCTTCGCACAAAATCAACCGGACTTGCGGCCAGAGTTGAAGATACCGGTCGCGTTCGTCCAGAGACGCCCGGCGGACCAACTTGGCCGAACGGGCCGATGTCGGCCGAAACACGCCCCACCCGACAAAGTCCGCAGGCTGCACCGCGAAGGTGCAAATGACGCCCGCCACCCGGACCCGCACCTGGGCGTCCCGGTCGACCGGCGCCAGAAACTCCCTTTCCCAGAACCGACGCTCGGCATCGGCCAGCTTGTCAAACGCTTGAGCGAATCGTTTCGAGCGCATGAGAAAACCCCGCGCAAGTTCGAAGAGCAGCCAAAAAAGGCGTCCCTGGATGTTCGGGAGTTTGTACGCTCTTCCAGTCGGGCGCGGGGTTCACTTGCACTATACCCACGGACGAAGCCGCTGGCAACTGGTTTTCCTTGCCTTTCGAGCGCAATTCGCCGTAAATCCGGTAGAGCGCGCTCGTCGCTGACCACAGCCGCCTCACGCCCGACGGCGCCGGGGCAGCGGGTACTCCATGATCTCCATCAACAGTTCCACCTTCGACGGACGCGTCAGCAGCGGAATCAGATTCGGCAACGCGTAGTAGTCCCCGGCGAACTGGAACACGTCGACAAGCAGTCGCGCCAGGCGGCATTCCCGTTCCAGTTGGTCGGTTCCCCCCGGCGTGCGCACGATGACCACGTTCACGTCCGTCTCTAGTTCTTCGCGGTACTGCTTCAGCTCCTCCACAAAAAGGGGCGGCGTGTTTTCCCCCTCGTCGGTGATCAGGACAATCTGTTCTACGCGCTGCTTCTTTCGGCGCATGTTGGCCAGCGCGATTCCGCAGGAGGTGGGTTGGCCAGCGCGAATGCCCTGGAAGGCTCGCTCCCAGTCGGCCAGATCGCCTCCTTGACGAGCGATGGGATACGCGACCGTGTCGAAAGCGTACACGAACAAATCGCTGTCGCAGATGGCGGAGATCATTGCGCCGATCCGCTTGCCCAGCTCGATGGCTTGTTCCATCGACCCCGACTTGTCGATCAACAGTGCCGTGGGACGTGCGATGCGGCCCTTGGCCTTCACTTGGGCGTCCGCGACCGATTCCAGCTTTTCCTGAACCTCTCGCGACACGTCGGCCGCCCGGATCGCCTCCTCGGCCTTGAACGCGCTGACCCGCTCGGCCGTCTTGGCCTCCTCCAGCTTCTCCTCGATCAAGGCCTTCAGGTCCGGATGGTCCAACGCTCCCCGACGCTTCAGCGCCCCCAGATTGTTGATCAGCTCCTGCGGGCTCATCCGCTCAATCAGCGCCAGAAGCACCGTCGGCGTCATCTGCTTGATGACCGTGGCGGCCACCCGGTACGGAATCCGGTGCTGGACGATAGCCCGCGCTTGCTCGGCCGGGCTTTCCGCCTTGGCCAATTCCCGCAAGGCGAACAGCCGGCTGTCCGGTGGCGGGTCGCGATCGAAGAGAATCCGCTGAGCACGCTCGCCCGGCCGGATGTGCAGCAACGCGTAGAGCCGCTTCAGCCCCTTCCGAGCGACCAGCACTGAGGAATCGAACCATTCCGGATCGG
>JAADHY010000050.1 GCA_013151585.1 Planctomycetota bacterium | reverse complement strand
GTGAAATTCGCCCGCCTGCCAATGCGCAAACCCCAAGTCGATCGAAATGCCCCGCGCCTTCTCTTCCGGTAGACGGTCCGTGTCGATGCCGGTCAAACGCTGCACGAGCCGCGTCTTGCCGTGATCAATGTGTCCCGCCGTGCCGATCAGGATGTATCGTGTCATGGAGTTGGTATTTTCTTTCAGGGAGCGGCGAGCATTCCGGGGTGTCGGAACTCGGTCCGGCCCAGCGTGACCGCAGGCCGCTTCAGTCCGGTCGCGCCGTCGCCGGGAAAACATCGGCCGAGAACATCAGCGCAAGAGGTCGCCCTCGTGGCTTACGGACACTCCGTTGCGGCCCACTCAGCCTGCACCGAGCGCGCTGCGGTTCCGGGCGGCTTGGTCGTGGTCGTGCCCGTGTTATGCCAATACTACAAAAGTGGCCCGGAATCGACACCTGATCTCTTGGGGAAAAGTCGGGCGGTTCCGGGGGGAGGCGGTACAGCCACGCCGTCAGCGTCGCCTAGGGCATGCCGCCGGGCTCGACACTACAGTCGGGGTGAAGCCGCATTGGCAGAGATCATCTCGCCCGGTTCGTCCGGCGCCGCGGGCCCGGGTGGGTCGACGGTGGCCGACTGATCCTCGCCAACGGCGGGCGAGGCGTAATCGACATATGCGTCTTCGTACCCGTACCCGTATCCGTACCCGTCTTCCGACTTCGCGTCGAGCGCGTTGGCGATAGCGCCGAGCACGGGGATGTGGTTCGCTTGCAGGCGTTCCAGAGCTCGCTTCACCGTGGCCCGACGGTTCTTCCCGACTTGCAGGACAAGCAGCAGGCCATCCGTATGTTGCGCAATGATGCAGGTGTCGCTGACGATGAGGACCGGGGGAGCGTCGATCAGCACGATGTCGAACTCGCGGCGGGCAACCGCGAGCATTTCGGCCAATCCGACGTCCGACAATAGCTCCGCTGGCTGAGCCACGGCTGTCCCCGCCGTCAAGACAAAGAGATTTGGTACGGCTGTTTCTTTGGCCGCGGTGAGAAGATCAATTTCCCGACCGACCACTTCGACCAGACCGACCTCACGGTCTAAACCAAACAGGGCGTGAATTCGTGGCCGTCGCAGATCGGCGTCGATCAGAAGAACCCGCTTGCCGGTCTGAGCGATTGCCAAGGCCAAGTTACAGGCGAGAGTCGTTTTGCCGTCGCCCGGTTCGGGGCTGGAAACTTGGATCACCTTCCGACCAGTCTCGGCCAACTGGGACAAAAGCGTCGTGCGGATCGATCGATAGGCCTCCGCTTCCAAAGACGCTGGGCGGTAATAGTAGCAAAGGGCCGCTCCAAGCGAATCAGCATCCTCGGCCGTGACGGGGCCGGCATCAAACCGCGGCACCGCGCCGAGAACCGGACTGCGGACCGCGTGCTGAATCTCGTCCACCGTTTTCAATGTTGTGTCCCGTCGTTCTTGGAAGACGATCAGCGAGACCACCAGCCCCAAACCACAGAAAAGCCCCGCGCCCAAAAACTTGATGATCCGTTTTGTCAAAAGCTTGACCCGAACCGGGGCGATCTGCTTCAGCGTATAGCCCTGGCTGTTCTTGATCAGGTTCAGCTCGTTCAAACGCCGGACGACGACGTCCCAAAGTGCTTTAATGCGGGCGATATCGTCATGGAAGGTCTGATCTTGGGCCTGATACCGAGCCAGCTCCTTGGCCAGCTTCGACTCTCTGGCATGCAGCTCGGCCAGTTGCTTGTCGCGGTAGTCCAGTTCGGCCAGTTGCTGCCGCAGAGATTCGAGGTACGCCGCGAACAATCCCTCTTGCTGGGTTGTCTCTGGCCCGGTTTTCGCCCGCGGGTGAACGTTTTCCAAAAGGCCTTCCGGAACGACGACTCCGCGACTGCGGTAGAAAGCGACGACCGTTTCAATGCTTTCCTGAACGGCTTGGACTTTGGGATGGTCCGGGCCGTAATCGCGCAGGAGCTTTTGGCGTTCGGTCAAGAGAGGCACCAATTGGGTTTCCAAGCTCCCGGCCGTCGCGGCGACCGCCGGCGTGCCAGCCGTCGCTCGGCCTGAGTTCGCAACCAGCAGGCGAGCCAGCAACTCCAGCGAGCGCTGCGACTGGCCGCTCGCCGCTGCCTCTTCCAGCGTCTTGATCTTTGATTTCAGCTCGGTGCGTTTCAACAAGTTCTTTCGCTGCTCGGCTTCGATCGCCTCGAGCGTTTCCAGATGGATGTTGGTCACATCGTTCGGCGTCGATTCGGCTGCGCCAGCGCAGCGGAGCCGACTCGCGAAATGCCAAATACTCCCGCTCCTTCTGTCGCAACTGCTGCAGCAACTCGGTGTTCGCCTTCGTGATCAGCTCGACCACCTCGCCCATGTGCTCTTCCGTCGATTCGGACAAGTACGAGCGGTATGCATCGACAATGGCCGAGACCACTTTCTGAGCGTCTCGCTTGTTCGGATTGCGACACGAGATATCGATGATATTCAGAAACGACTGGTCGTGTCCGGCGCTGCGTTTGACCACGAGCGAGTCAAGGATGTCTTCAACCGGGTCCTTCGACTTTGCAAGCGACGGGAGCTTGTCGAGTTGATGCATCTCGAGCGCCTTGCCCACGATGAAGGGGCTCATGATCAATGCGATGTGTTGGGCCCGTTCGCCGTAGGTCGCCGTCTCGCCGTCTCGAATGGGCATCGGGACTTTCTTCGAGACGAGAATTCGTGTTGTCGCTTCATAGGCCGGCCCCAGCTTCAAATAGATCGCGATTCCCAACAGAAGCCCGCCGACGAACCCCGCCGTCAACCATCCCTTGTACTTGAGGGCCAACTGGAAGTAGTCGATCGGCGGAAGCAGGTCGCCCCGGGGAACGCCGGACGCCTCCAGCGGGTCAGTCGATGTTGCCAATTCGGTTTCGCCGTTCACGGTTGTGTCCTTTTCTGCGGTCGTTCTGTCACCGAGCGGGTCGTGAGGGGCCGAGCCTTACTCAGGGAGAACCTAGCCAAGGGCTTCGCCTTTGGTATCCCTTTCGACGTTGCCGAATTGGCGTGGGGCCCCCCTCATCCGCCCTTCGGGCACCTTCTCCCCCCACCGGGGG
>JAADHY010000668.1:21163-21834 GCA_013151585.1 Planctomycetota bacterium | reverse complement strand
AAGTGCAAGCCGGCCAAGAGCGTAAGCTGCCGGCGTTTGGTCGGCGCGACTGACCCGAAGCGTTCCTCATATCCCGCCGAGTTTTGTTGCGGTTGTGTCTGGACTAAAAAAGTCGCGGACCGCGCCTTCCCGGGGACGGCGTAACGGTATTCGGTGACCACCGCCGTGCGTCAACAAACACTTCCTGACATCGAGCCGGTCCGATACGGTCCTCCGGCAGAAATCTTGTCAATTCGGTGAAAATATTCCGAAGTTTCCGGTTGTGACGGTCGATTCTAATTTTACACCCCAGCCGAGTGTGGCGTGGTCCGAGAAGGCGCGCAACGTCCGGCTCGGAGGAAGCCGGCTGGAGCGGTGGCGGCTCAGCCGCGCTTCGGCTGCAAGCCCCCGAGAAAGCGACTGCAGTGCCCGAGAGGCAGGACAACAAGTTGACCCATCCGTTCTTTCCGCAGGCCAACAGGATGGTTTCGATGAGCAAGCAATTCATGAGAACTCAGGGAAAGGCCCGACGCATCTTGCAATGGTTGGGCATCAGTGGCGCGGCCCTGGTGATGGGCATCGCGCTGACGGGCTGCCAGACCAGCATCGGCGGGCAAACGCTCCCGTCCGCCTATTATCTGGAGGACGATGTCCAGTACTTCCCGACCGGACCGGAATTCCTGCTCACCAAC
>JAADHY010000668.1:0-21140 GCA_013151585.1 Planctomycetota bacterium | reverse complement strand
CGAGCGTGGAGAGCTGGAGGCCACGGGTAAGCCTCCGGGCAAGTAACGGTTTCGTTCCACGTCTCGCTGCTCGGCCGGTGTCACGCTGTCTCAAGTCCCCCGAGTTGGTTCCGAAGCGTGTTTGCTAAGGTCCAAGAATCTGGTGTCTGACAAGCTGTGCGACTAGCCGTGCCCTGCTTCCGTGGCTGACCGAACGACGACGGTGACGAACGGATCAGGGTCGGGGGGGACGGACCCCTTCGCAATTGGCGAACTCTGTTGGAGTCCCTTTACGGGCCCTAATCGAGTTCGCCAATTCGCGGAGGGGGTTTTCATGCGCACGGCGACCGAAGCGGGCCCGCGCACGCTCCCGATTCCCACAGACGTATCCTCTCCGTCATCTCGACAGCAGCAAAACTCATCTCGGCCGAGTGATCAGCCAAGCGAGGCGGCCCAAGAGCCGAGCGTAAATCAAGATGGCCGCAGCCAAGACCGGACCACCTGATGCCCCCGCCGCCAACCAGCCAAGCTGCAACACGCCCCAACCAACTCCGCCACAGGCGACTATCAGCACAGCGGCCAATACGTAGAAAGTCAGCCATCCCCAGGTGACAGAGATCAGGCTGCGGGCCACGTCCGAGGAAAACGGGAAAAGAGTCGATCCGGCGTCGAGGGCTGATAGCCAAAGAAACGGAAACAGTAAGAATACCGTCGCTGCCAAAGTCGGCCAAAACACACCGTACGCCCGGTCCGTGGCGACACCGAGCGCGTACGCTGCCACCGTCGAATAGAACAAAACATAGCCCACGTGGAGCAGTTGCCACATCCATTCCCGCCAGTTCGGCTCAGGCCAGTTCCGGATGCGATCACACCCGCCAGCAGTGTCTTCAAGGATCGAGACGGCGCACGCCGCAGCATACGAGAAAGTCCATAGTGTCAGCCAAACTTCGGGCAACACAAAGAACGCCAACACGACGCCGGTGTACCCACTCTCTCGCGTCGCGATCTGCACGCACACCGCCGCCAAGAACAAGACAGCCGAACAGCCGCCGGACAGAAAGAGCCAACGGGAGCAAACCTCGCGTCGCCACGGGAATTCGAAAACACCCGAAAAGAAGGTCCACTTGGGAGGCGAGTCCGGCCTTTCCTTTCGCAGAAGCGATGCGTCCAGCCGGCGATCGAAGCTTGCCCGGTCATCCGTCGCTTCGGCTGAAGCCCCTTTTGGACGCCGCCCCGAAGCCCTCATCTCTTCGGTCAGCCTCGGCGCACGCTGGCCGGGGACGAACGACCGAGGATGTTTCGCGGTCCACGCACGTGGCTCGCTGTCGGCTTGCAATGCGTACGTTTCCTCGTCGGGCGGCGGGACCAGCTTGTGAGGCGGACGCATGTCGCCGTCGAGCAGATCGACGTTGCGCAGCAAGACGATGGCGGAGCAGTTTGGACAACGGATTCTTCGTCGCCCAAACCCTTTCGGGGGCCGTAACCGCGTGCGGCACTCCGGACAGGGGACCGTGATCGAGTCACTCATGGCTGGTGGCTCCCGCTCGGGACAGGCCAACAGTCGCGACGGCCCGCACCGGCGGAGTCCCGCGCGAAAGGTCCCGACGGCTCCGCCAGTGCGTGACTCGACGAGCGGACGACCGATCCGCTTTTTCCCGCCAGCCCATCACTGACCGTCGGCAGACTCAGCCGGATGCTTTTTCAAGTACTCGCGCAGAGCCCTTTCAGCCTCCGAAGGCTTGAATCCTCGAGGCCCCGGGCCGCCTTTGTACACGATTTTACCATCCCGGCCAACAATGTACAGCCGATCGGGCCACGCGGCATACGCCCGATTGACTTTGTCGTCCAGACCGTCGATCAGGCAGGGAATCGACAGTTTCAGCTTGGTGCAAAACGTTTTGGCGATGTGGCTCCGCTCTTCGAACGTCTTCGGCTGCGTGAAGATCACTTTTTCCCGCACGTTAGCCCCCACCTGCCAGCCGTCTTCCGGATGAGCTTCCCGAATGTAGACCACATAAATGGCCACGCGGTCACGGTAGGCTTTGTAGAGCCGTTCCAAGGCATCAACCTGATGCCGGAAGGGCGGTCAGGTGTAGCTACCGAAAATCAGCAGGACCGGCCGCTTCCCTCGAAAGCTTGACAGCCGAACCGTCTTTTTGCCGTCGACGGTTTTCAGCTCGAAATCGGGAGCCTTCTCGCCAACTTTCAGCGTATCACGAAAACGAGGAATTCGCCGGGCTCGCGGCGGCCGCCCTTGCCCACGCAGCCGGTCGCGTTGCGATCCCCCGGGCCCCTGTTGAGCCATGACAGACTGAACACATACGAATAGCCCCGCCGTAATGATGGCGGTCAGCCAGAGGGACGAACATCTCACAATTCTTCCTCCTTCTGTGCGGGAAACGGTTGCTGGTCAGAGAGACGGACGGTTCTCCGAACGCTACGCACATCGGGGCTCAAATGGTTTCCATGGCTCACGGGCGTCCACAAAGAGCCTATCTCAAGACTGGAAGGGCGAGGCTCCGGCCGAGCCGTCTCGCAAAAGACGGCTGCGACTGTCGGCTGAGCCGCAGCTTCGCCCTCCGTGACGCTCACATCAGCCGGTGCTGACGCACTCTTTAGTACTTTAACACCGCACGCGGCAAAAGGGATCGGTACAGATCAAGTTTTCGAAAGAGCAACGCCATCGGCGCCGACTCGCCGGCCTGGGCCAAGGCGCACGAGGAACGCTCCAGAATCGCCCCGGTCGCGGAGGAGCCCAAGAGGCCCATCGAGCCAGCGTACGCCATCTTCGGCACCTTTCGGGCTGCTTCGCTGGCAAGGCCAATCACTTGCTAGCCGAACTCGGTGGAGGCATTGGAAAAGATTCTCGAACAAGCGTGACCGGCGGCTTCTCCCGTCGAGAATGCGATGGTCGTGGCAGGCTGATCTACCGAAGATGGCGCAACCGGACAAGCGAAGGCGGATGCCCCGCGAAATTGAGACACTTGTTTTCCTACCTCTAGGGATCAAGGCAACGTTCTGGTGCGGCTGTGCGGCGGCAAGAATTCCGACGCCGACAGCAGGCACCAAGGAGAGCTCAGCATCATCCCCACGGCTCTCCGCTGTGGCGAATCAAGTTCGGTAATCGGAACAGAAACAATCTGCGGTCCAAGCCGTTTCCGGCGGGCTTCCCGGGACACGGGGACAACCATAGACCGCGTCACTCCCTCTTTCGTCACCTTTTGTCACGCAGTGCGATTTTGCACTTGACAACTCATCGAAGCATCGGCATCGTAGACGCCCAACATTCGCCGTCGGCTTTCATCTTTCGGATGAAACGCGTTGCTTTTGCGGGCCTGACTCGTCTCCGTCAGTCAAACAGGAACACCTCAACGAAGCCCCCTTTGCGAAAGGAAGTCGATGATGCGATTGTTGCTCGCGGCCGTGCTGACCTCGGTGGTCGCTCTCGGCACCGGTTGCAGTAGCCGCCCGTCGGACATGCCGGAACTAGGCACAGTTCACGGAAAGGTCACGCTTGACGGAAAACCCCTCTCGGGAGTGACCATCTACTTCAAGCCGGAGGTGGGACGGATGTCGATTGCCAAGTCCGACGAAGAAGGCTTCTATGAGGCCTATTACCTGATCGATGAAAAGGGAGTCAAAGTCGGTCCGTGCAAGGTGATTGTCGAGTGGGGGATCGATGAAACCGGTCCGCCGATTCCGCCGCAATATGGAGTCACAGGCTCCCTGACATTCGACGTCAAACCGGGCGACAACGAGTTCAACATCGATATGAAGTCCCGGTAAGAACGCTCTGCTCCGGTCGATTCGCAGGCCGGCCAATCTGTTCTCAGTTCGCTGTGTCAGTTTCCAGATACGTGCAAGTGCACTTCCCGAAATCGGCTCGCATCCACGGCACCGCTTGCGTACGGCGTGCCGTAACCTTCTTGTTCTCATTGAGGAGGATGGTCGTCATGAAACGTTGGGGAACGGACAAAACGCGCGGGTTCACCTTGATTGAATTGCTTGTCGTCATTGCCATCATCGCGATTCTCATTGCCCTGCTTCTGCCAGCCGTCCAGCAGGCCCGGGAAGCAGCGAGGAGAACCCAATGCAAAAACAACATGAAACAGATCGGACTGGCCATGCACAATTATCACGACGTCTATGGTGTCTTTCCCCCGGGATACATCACTCGTCAGGCTTGTTATGCTTCCAGTGTTTGGCCGGCATGTAACCTGGGCGAGCTGGGGCTCTATGGGTGGGGCACTTTCCTTTTGCCTTATGTGGACCAATCGCCGTTGTACGAGCTGCTGCAGCCGGGCACTCGGACCCTCGAGCAGAACCTGGCCGACCCGGCCACGCGGCAAGCCCTGCAACAACCCGTCGAAATGTTTCTCTGCCCCTCGGATCCCGGTCCTTCTCTGAATGATTTCCGCTCTTCCAGCAACCGATACAACTTCCGCGTCACCGACGGGGCCAACGAGTATCAGATCGCTCGATCCAACTACGTGATGGTGGCGAACGCGTGGGATAGTACCACTCCCGCCGTTTACCCGCTTGCCTATGGTCCGCCCCACGGAGTCGGGTTTTCCAATTCCAGGATCCGGTTCCGCGACATCACAGACGGCACCAGCAACACCTTGCTTGTGGGAGAAAGGGCCTACATCTACAAGACAGCGAACAAGGTGGGAGGAGCAAACGTCATCGGTTTCTCGGCTGCAAATAACGTTCAGAGCAGTAGCTATGGCCGGAAAGGCAACGGCTTAGCCGTTTTGGGAATCACCTACAACGGCATCAACGCCCTGGTCGGCGGAGAGCACGACGTCCGTGGCTTCAGCAGCAATCATGTCGGAGGAGCGCACTTTGTGTTGTGTGACGGCTCGGTGCACTTCATCAGCGAGAACATCGACTACATCAAGGACACCGTCTCCCGACCAGGATACGTGCAACGGATCAGCACGACATTTCAGAGGCTCGCTGTTCGGGATGACGGCCAGCCGGTCGGCGACTTCTGAGAAAAGGTGAGCAGCCGCTGGGGACGACGGTCGAAGTACCGGCTGTGCCGGAGGCTCAGGCCTGCGTGGACGAGCCCACCGACATTTTTCTGAACCGTCCGATGTCAACACGATGTCAAGACTCGGAGCGGTCGCGCAGGCCGGCCTCCAACAGGTGTTGCCGGCACACATCGAACAGGCCGCGGTCAGTAATTCGCAATTCGGGGATGACCGACAGAGCCAGAAACGACAACGTGCCGAAGGGCGCCGGCAGGCTGCAGCCGAGTGACCGGGCGGCACGATGAACCTCATCGAGTTGTCTCGCCAGCACCTCGGCTGGCTCGGGCGACAGCAGCCCGGCGATTGGCAAAGCCAATCGGGCGATTGGCTGTCCGTCGGTGACTGCGACGAATCCGCCGCCCATTTGATGAAGTGTCTCAGCGCAACACAGCAGGTCTTTCGGGTTCGTGCCGACCAGGATCAGGTTGTGCGAATCGTGGGCCACAGACGAGCCCAGCGCGCCGCGTTTCAGGCCGAACCCTTTCACCAGTCCCAAACCGATTTGGCCCGTGGCTCGATGCCGTTCGATACTCGCCACGAGAGCGACGTCTTGCCGGGAGTCAAACTGCCAAAGGCCGTCCCGGCGGCTGACCCGGACTGTCTGCTTTCGCGTAAGGATTTGTTCGGGAACGATCTCGATGGCCGGAGCCTCGTCGGCGCCCAGGCGAAGCTGAAAATCCTCTTCACACAGATCGCTCAAATGGACAGAGTTCTGCTGCGGAACGGGAGGTGCCGAAGGTGTGGCGAGGTACCGGCCGTGGCGTGCCACGACGAGACCGTCTTTCAGAACGCTCGTGACGTTGAACCGGTCCAGATCGTCCACGACAATCAGATCGGCGCGATATCCCGGTGCGATCGCTCCGCGATCGTCCAAGCCGTAGTGCTCGGCCGGAACCAACGACGTGTGACGCACCGCCTCGGCCCCCGGCACGCCGGCCGCGATCACGCGTCGCAGGCGAGCATCGAGGTGGCCCTGCTCGAGCAAGTCGTCCGGATGGACGTCATCAGTGCACAAACACCAGCGGCCCAGTTTGCCGTCGCGGATCAGTGGTAGCAGCGTATCGAGGTTTTTCGCGCTAGAGCCATCGCGCACTTGGACGAGCATTCCCAAACGCGCTTTGGCCAGAGCCTCTTCCGGCGTGGTGGACTCGTGGTCCGACCGGATCCCTGCCGTGACGTAAGCGACCAAATCACGGCCGGAAAGGCCGGGGGCGTGGCCGTCGATGGCAAGCCCCGCGTCTGCCGCGCACGCCAGCTTTTGGAGAACGTCGTCGGCGCCAGCCAAGACGCCCGGAAAATTCATCATCTCGGCCAGCCCCAGCACGCGCTCGTTCCGGAGCAACTGAGCAACGGCGTCAGCGTCCAGAACGGCGCCCGCATGCTCGAATGGAGCGGCCGGCACGCACGACGGTGCCATGAAGAAAATGTCCAAAGGCAATCCCTCGCTCGCCCGAAGCAACATCTCGATGCCCGGAACGCCCAGCACATTCGCGATTTCGTGCGGATCGGCGATGATGGTCGTCGTGCCGTGCGGGACCACTACACGGGCCAGCTCGACGGGCACGAGCAAAGTGCTTTCCAGGTGCATGTGAGCGTCGATCAAGCCGGGAAGGATCACTTGACCGCTGACATCGATGGTCTCGGCGGCCGACCACTGGTAGGGACCGACGCCAGCGATGCGGCCGTCGGCCAAGACGACGTCGCCCGGTTCGATCTCACCCGTAAAGACGTTGAGGACGCGACCGCCGGTCAGGAGCAAATCCCCCGGCTCCTCTCCCCGCGCCACGCGAATCCGCCGCCAAAGAGCTGCGAGAGAAGCTGATTCGGAATCACGCGTCATCGACATCCCTTTCCTCACGTGGACGTCTCCACTTTGCGGTGTCCTCACACGGAAACGGTTTTCGGATCCCGGGATCACTGTTAACTGCGTGCCGCCTCCTCGACCACTCATCGGGACCTCGCCGGCCAACTCAATGCCAAGCCTCGAGATCGTTCCGCAATGCACCCAGCCCGTCGGGAAACAATCGTCCGAGACCGTCAATCCCAAGCGTGCCAATTACGTGAACGATGCGCTCTTGGGCAATCTCTCGCCGTCTGTCAAACCCTTTCAGGTCGCCGAAGACGATCCGCTTGACTCGATCTCGATAGGACTGTTTCTCCCGATCGTTCAAACCGTTCCAAGTCGTCTCGTCTACGCCATCTGATGTTCCCGCCAGAAGCCAAGTTTCGATCGAGGGCACCGCCAATCCCATGGCGATCCGAAGGACCGGTAACCTGTCTTCGGTACGCCGCTCCGCCAACCGCGTTTCAACCCACTGGCGTCGGAGATTGCACAGCCGACATTCGCTATGGCAGGCGCGAAAATCCTCAATGCTTGCCAAACACGGTGACCAACAGGATTGCGATTCGCTGTGGCTCTGCTTCAGGTCAGCATCCACGACACAGACCAACCCATGGATGTCCGGCTTGAAGGCGCAAAACTTCGCTCGCGAGACGAACGCGCTCGCCAGCAAATACTGAATCCCGCGAGTCCGGAGTGCCAAATCAACGCACTCGATCGGATCGGGCAGTATAGCGCGAACAATCTCCGCGACAATTGCTTCATCGACACCCGACTCACTTAGCACCGCAACCTTCATGGTTGGACCGGCACTCCCCCCAAGACTCCACTGTACCACACATCCCCGAGTGCCGATGCAGAAATCAGCTCGCGCAATGCGGAGTTATCGGCAAGGGACTCGAAGCGGACATCGAATCCCTTCTTGCTGGCGATGATGACGTGTTCGGGGTGGTCTTTGAAAAGATCGATGAAGTAAGGCGAGTGGGTCGTCGCGACCACTTGGACTGGCGCGCGAGTCTCACCGTACTGCTCCGGGTAGGCCAAACGTACTAGGGCGTCATGGACTTTCGCGAGCAGTCGCGGATGAAGCCCCCGCCCTGGTTCTTCCAACCCGAGGATGCGCGGTGGATTCGGCAGGTAGGCTAGTGTGAGTAAGCACAACCCGATGAGCGTACCGTCGGAAAGTGCGCATGCCGGGAGCCGGTAGCCGCCCGCACGTGTCCGTAACAGTAGCGACTTTTTTCCCGCAGCGGGACGGTCAAAGAGAAGTCGGTCGAATTCCGGAAACCATTCTGGCAAAGCTTCATTTAGTGCCTCGAACCGTTCGGGCCATTCATCGCGCAGACCGTCGAGCACCGCGGCGAGATTCGCACCGCTTGGCGCGATTTGGACTGTGGCTTCCACCTGGGCAGGGCGTGCAATCGCTTTCGGGTCGAGGGTGAACACCCGGACGTCCCGCAAAAAATCCATCACCGGCTGCGGCACTATTCCTAGCTGCTCGTCCGCCGCGCCAGCTCCATCCATTCCAATCGAAAACAGCAAGGGCTGCTTTTCACGACGATTGGGCATCGCGGACCAGCGCAAAACGAGTGCGCCGGACGCGGGATCGGCAAATCCGCAGCGAATCTCAACAGACCATTCATCCCGTCTTTTGGCTTCAACGTTGATGAACGCGTCGACGGACTCATGGTCGGAATACGGCCTCCCGCCGCGCGAAATGAGACTCCGGACTCGCTCGCTGACGCGCTGGAGCGCTTCCAGTACGGTCGATTTTCCCGCGCCGTTCGGACCGATCAGCACGGTGATCCGGTCGAGCGGCAAGCGACAATCACGCAGGGCCTTGTAATTGCGAAACTGAATGCAAGAAAGCATGATCGACACCACCTTCTGAGCGAGTCTAATCGGCTGCGCACCGGTTGTCCAGGTTGGCTGCCAGCCGGTCGATGGCGGCCAACATCACGCTCGCACCAGCACGAAGTACGCGACCAGGACAGCGGCCAGGAGGTACATCAGCCAGCCAATCTCGCGGCCGCGCCCGCCCAACAGCTTCAGGATCGGGTAGGCGACCAGCCCCAATGCCATTCCGTCAGCGATGGAGTGGAAAAACGGGATGCCTCCGATCACCAACACCGCCGGGATCGCCTCACTCGAGTCGTCCCAATCGATCTTCCGCACATTGCGGATCATCATGATCCCAACGAAGACCAGCGCAGGGGCCGTGATCGGATCATACTGCCCGATCGTCCGAATCACGCTTGCAAAAGGTAAGGCCAGAAGAAACAGCAGGGCCGTTGTTACGCTCGTCAGCCCCGTCCTTCCGCCCTGCTCCACTCCCGCCGCGCTCTCAATGTAACTGGTGACCGTACTGGTTCCCAGGCACGCTCCCACCACGGTACCGACGGCGTCCGCCGTCAGGGCCTGCTTGGCCCGTGGGAGCTCGTTGTCCTTGATGAAGCCGGCCTGTTCGGCCACGCCGATCAGCGTTCCGATTGTGTCAAACAGGTCCATGAACAGAAAGATCACGATAAAGGGCAGGCAGCTTGCCGTCACAGCACTAGCCAAATCCATCTGGAGGATTGCGGTCTGCTCGATCCGCGGTAGGCCGAAAAAAGTCTCCGGCCACGTCACCTTGCCCATTCCGACGGCTGCGGCGGCCCCCGCGAGAATTCCCCACAGCAGCGCCCCGGTCATCCGCCTCACGTAGAGAACACCGGTGACCAAGAACCCAACACAGAAAACGGCCACCTCTGGCGAAGTTATCTTCGAAGTCAGCCCCACCAGCGTTCCGGGCCGGCCGACGACGAGCCCCCCGTGCCGCAGTCCGATCAGCGCGATGAACAGACCGATCCCAACGGCGATACTGTTCTTCATGCTGGGGCTGATCGCCCGAATGATCGCTTCCCGAACGCCCAGCAGCGACAGGAGCAAGAACAACATCCCGGCGATGAAGACGATTCCCAACGCTACGCGCCAGGGAGTCGGCAAGCCCATGGCCCCAAGCGTCACGATGACGGACACGAAAAAGACGTTGTGTCCCATGCCCGGTGCCAAAGCGATGGGGTAACGCGCGTAAAGGCCCATGATCAGCGTTGCGACGGCCGACGCCACACACGTGGCCAAGAGGACAGCGTCGTGGTCCAAACCTGTGGGCTGTCCGTCGAACCGCGACAGAATCGCCGGGTTCACGAACAGGATGTACGACATCGTCAGGAACGTCACCAGCCCCGCCAGCAGTTCTCGGCTGACCGTCGTCTGGTTTTCAGAAAGGCGAAAGAACCGATCCCACATGCTCTGCTCGCCCTCGATTCCTCTGTTTGCGGTCGTGGCCCCCGCACGTTCGCTGTTTTCGTTAGGACCGGCCGGTTGGGGGCCGGCAAAGATCGCGGGAGCACCGCGTCGTGCCGTCCCCCAGTCCGCTCGCAACGTATGTTTCCACAGAAGACCGGCCTTTGCAACCTGCGCGGGCGTGACATCCCATCCGGGCGGTTTCGGTTGCCTCAGTGGCGTCCATCCACGGTTGCCGAAAAGGGCATCCGGTTGCGATCTTCATCGCGTGCAGGCCACGGCTCTTCTCACACCGAACCAAAGTCGAAACGCGGTGGCCGGGCGCGGTGCTCGCTTGCGCGTCGGGTTTGCGTCGAGCACGCAGTTCGCTTGCGGTCGACTGCGCGAGGGAAAATGATGTTCGGATTCTTGTTTCAAAAAAAGCGCGACGAAGTGCGTCGGCTCCTGGCGAATCGGATGAACTCCCGGTTCTCCAGCCAGTTCCGATATGGCCTGCGCAAGAACCCGCGAGGGTCGTTTTGCGAGGTCGTTTGGGTGATCCCCTACGATTCGGACCGGTCTATGCCCCGAGTTGAGGCCGCCTTTCCCGTGGTGACTAAAGACATCTGCAGTGAAGGGCTGTCGCTCATCCATACCACACCAATCGACCAGCAACGAATTGTCGTGGGGCTGGAGGGAGCGGTGCAGATGCACTTCCTGCTTTGCCACCGCGAGCACTGCACCCCGCTGGGCTATGGGTACTACCAGATCGGCGTGCACCCCGAGGAAATTCTGAAGCTACGGGCGGACTTGTTGCTCCGGCTGGAGCGACGCATGGCCGAGTTCCGGCGAGAGGCCTCAACTGGCGAAGCGGCGTCCCCCGTTCAAGAAGAAGAACCGAATTCGATGTCCGGCCGTTACTGTGATGCGTCGGAGTCGGTCTTGTCCTCATCGGACGGCTCGCCCGAACCGGAGGCCTCAGTTGGCGTCTGAGGACTGCCGCTCGGTGCCTCCACGGCCGAGGGGCCCGATTCAGCGGGCTGGTCCGCTGTCGCCGATCGCGTCGGCTCGGCGTCTGCTTGCGACTCAGCCGCTTCGGCCTCGACCGCTTGCGGCTCGGGAGCCGCTGGAGCGACTTCCGGCGTCTGGGGCTCGTCAGTGACTTCCGGGCCGGTGGTTACGGTCTCGTCAGCTTCAGACGCTACGGCTGACGTCTGCTCGACGGTCGGTTCGGCCGGGGCTTCTGCGGGCTCTGCCTCGGTTTGCTCCAGGATCTCCAAGCCGGGGACGTTGATTCCGACGATGCGGACCGAGGTGTACTTCTGGCGGTGCCCGGTGTGCCGGCGCGAGTTCTTTCGGCGTCGGAACTTTTGGATTTCCAGCTTGGGACCTTTGACTAGGGGCGCGACCACGACCGCTTCGACAGCCGCTCCCTCGAGCACCGGCCGCCCGATGGCACTGGCGCCTCCCGCGTTGGCCAGCAAAACGCGGTCAAAGGTGATCGTATCCCCTTTTTTGACGTCGGCCCGGAAGTCAATCGTCAGCGTTTCGCCCGACTCGACCCGATACTGGTGACTTCCATCTTCAATAATCGCGAACATCGTCATTGTCCTCTCAGTCACTGCCATCGCCCGCCGACGCGATCTGAAGCCCGCCCAGAGTGGCTCGCCCTTTTGGAGACGCTGCCCGCCGCCCTGGGTCGTCCCGAAGTGATTCCGATTTCGGCGTCCTGCTTTTCGACGTCGCGTTGCGGGAAATGTGGGATTGTAGCCCGTCAGAAAGCCGTTTGCGAGTATTCCGGGGGCCAAATTCCGATTTCGTTGCCCGTTTCGTCCAGGCAGTGGAACGCGATGTGATTGGGACTCACATCAATGCGGGCGTGAATCTCGACATGAACTTGCGATTCGTCTTCGATCCGATTGATCTCTCGACGTTTTCGGTTGTTCAGATAATCGGCAACGCGGCTGTGCACTTCGATTTTGATCGTCTGGACCTCATCGCGGTGAGCGGCAGTCATCAGAATGCGCATTACTTCGATAGCCACGCTTTCGGCCGTCTTAACCAGTCCCGTACCCTCGCAGGCCGGGCAATTCTCGAAGACGCTACGGCGCAGCGACGGCCGAATGCGCTGCCGGGTCATTTCGATGATGCCAAAAGGACTGAGCCGCAAGACCTTTGTGCGAGCGCGATCGCGCCGCAAGGCTTGCCGCAGCGCCCGCTCGACGGCCCGCCGGTGCCGCTCCTCTCGCATATCGATGAAGTCGATGACGATCACGCCACCAAGGTCCCTCAGCCGGATTTGCCGGCAGATTTCTTCAGCCGCTCGCATGTTGACCTGGAAGGCCGTTTCTTCGGCGTCGTCATCCGCTCGGAAGGTACCGCTGTTGACGTCGATCGCCACCAGCGCCTCGGTTTGATCGATGACGATTGAGCCTCCGCCCTTCAGCGGGACGTGCCGGCTGTGAATTCGGGCGATCTCCTCCTCGATCCCGTACTTGTGGAAGATCGGCTCCTTGCCTTCGTAGAGCTTGATCCGGTTGACGTGACGGGGCAGGACGATTTTCATGAACTCGCGTGCCCGCTGATAGGCTTCCGGCTCGTCGATCCAGACCGCGTCGATCTCGCTGGTGTAAATGTCGCGGATCGTGCGGATGATCATGTCGCTTTCTTCGTAGATGTCGACCGGCGTCGGGTACTTCTTCAGACGGCGCACGATGACCCGCCACAACCGCAGCAGGTAGTTCA
Organism: Planctomycetota bacterium; assembly: GCA_013151585.1. Taxonomy (GTDB): domain Bacteria; phylum Planctomycetota; class Planctomycetia; order Planctomycetales; family Planctomycetaceae; genus JAADHY01. The sequence continues at coordinate 8,276 of JAADHY010000668.1, read as the reverse complement.
AGTCGCGCTGCAAGTCTTTCTTGGTGCGGTCGACGCCGGCCGTTCGGATGATGAACCCGAGTCCCGGCGGTGGGTTCAGCTCCCGCAGCGTCGACCGCAACTTCCGCCGCACCTCTTCGTCCGCGATCTTCCGGCTGACGCCGACCCGCTGCAGTCCCGGCATCAGAACCAAGTACCGGCCGGGAATGCTGATATAGGTGGAAAGGGTCGGACCTTTGGTCCCGATTCCGTCCTTGATCACCTGCACCAGCACTTCGCTGCCCCGGCGGAAAATGTCCTGAATCGGCGGCTTGTTGCGGATGTTGCGTTCGTTGAGAACTCGCTGAGCTCGACGCTGATTCTGCAACTCTTTTTGCGGGAGCAAGTGCTTATAGTACTGCAGGTCGACGTCGCTGACGTGCAGGAAACCGTTGCGGCCTACCCCGAAATCGACAAAGGCCGCCTGAATGCTCGGCTCGATATTGACGACCCGCCCTTTATAGATGTTCCCGACGTAACTCTCCAAACTGTTGCGTTCGACGTACAGCTCCTCCAAAACACCGTTCTCGATGATGGCGATCCGGCTCTCTTCTGGCTGGAGCACATTGACGAGCATTTCTTTTTTCATGGCACACCCTTTTTCCGGGGGTGCGTCGTTCTGCAGGACGATCGCTGAGGGGGCTCGATTCCACCGGGGCGAGCCGACGAAACCCCGTTCCCACGGTGTGGTCTGACTGGGCGCGGGGCGAACGGAGCCACTTGGGCCGACTCGGGGCGGCGCTAGCTCCGCCCGTCCGTCCGGGGTACCTCGCGAGAAACCGCAGAACGAATTCATTTCCACATCGGTCGTTGTCCCTGCGTGTCGCCCCGTCGTTCCGGTCTCACGGGCAGAACAAGCGGCGGATCGGACGGGAACGCACAAAACCGTTCCTCGGAGAACGGCCCAGGACGATCGCAACAGACCAAGCCTTTTGGAATTGGCCGTCCAAAAATTGCACGCCGACACCGACGGCGTCGTGCTCTCGGCTGCCGTTACACTCTCGGCGCCGACCACGAAGACGCTTGCCAGCGCGACTGAACTCGCACCGGCGGGGCTGGTCTCCGCACGATCGTGGTCCATCGGAGGCGAGTCGGACGTGTCGCACCGCGTCAGCCGATGGTCATTGCCGTACCGGTCCGGCCCGCTCTGGGAAGCCCGTCCAACGGACTCGTGCGGCAGCCTGAAAGCGTCATCGCGCACAGCCTGGCGGGTAGCCTCCGGGCCACTCACGCACAGCTCAGCCGATCGACTTTTGCAAATTTCCGCCGACGGACTTGCGATGTGAAAACGAATACGCACCCTGTTTCAACCAAATGAACGTTGTGTTTCCAAAACAAAGGTCCGGCCAGTCCCAAAAGGAGCCGGCCGTCTCTCACGACATCATCCATCGTGCAGCTCGAAGCCGAAAAGGCCGCAACAAACCCAAAAGAGCCAAAAGGCCAGGGGCTGAGCGGCCGCATTGGCTTGCGTCCACAGAAGCCCACTTTCTCGTGTTCGAGCTCCTTTCGGTTTTCGGACGTAAAACTCGCCCGCTCTTCCGGGACTGCATTCGGAAGATAGGGCCGTCTGCGGCCGCAGTCTGGTCGTTTCGAAACTGTCTCAAAATCGGGTCATACGGGCCTAGTTCATATGGACGTCATGGCGGAGCGAAGCTCCCGCTGAGCCGACAACGCCCGGGGGTTCTCTCCCACAAGGGCTCGGCCGGAGCAACGCTCTCCCAGTTTCTGCAATCGTTTTTACCACGGGGAGCCGCAGGCGTCGGCGAATCACAAGCAACATCGAACGGACGTTCGAACGTGCTCCTGACTGCTCACTCCTCGTCCCCTCAACGTCCTACGCAGTCGCCTCGGCTTGCCGCTAAAACGACCGTCCCCAAGCGATTTTCCCCGTCGACAGCCTTCTGCCGCCAACGAAAACACCATGGGGCCATCGTTTCGGCCCGCGCGCGGCGCACTCAGTATATTCAAACCACCAAATCAGGACAAATTCGCTGCATTTCGCCACGCAGGTAGTTCTCGACTTCCCGCGCGACGTCCAATTCTCCGGCGTGTTTGGCGATCCGTTCCGCCTCCGGCAGCGTAATGCTGCGAATGACTTCCTTAACCTCCGGGATGGCGTGAGGTGTCACGCTGAGTTGACGAATCCCGAGTCCGATTAGCAGGGGAACGAATGGCAGGTCAGACCCCATCTGGCCGCAGACTGTCACCGCCACGTCATGTTTTCGGCCCGCCTCCACGACCAGTCTAAGCAGTGTTAAGATCGCCGGGTCTCCGGCCCGATAAAGGTCGGCGACGGACGGATCCGCCCGATCGGCCGCCAGGGTGTATTGGATCAAGTCGTTGGTACCGATCGAGAAAAAATCGACCTCCGGCGCGAAGCGGTCCGCTAGGATCGCCGCGGCCGGTACTTCCACCATCATCCCCACCGGCACCTCCCGTTTGAACGGGATGCCCTGCTCTTGCAAATCCTCCATCACGTCGGCCAGAACCATTTTGGCCTGTCGCAGTTCCAGCAGCGACGTGATCAATGGAAACATGATGCGCACATCGCCCAGCACGGCCGCGCGAAGGATCGCTCGGAGCTGGGTTTTGAACAGCCCCAAGTTCCGCAAGCTCAGGCGAATACTTCGCAAACAGAGAGCCGGGTTGGCGATCGGACGCATGACCTCGCTCAAAGCCGCCGGGACTTTATCCGCCCCGAGATCGAGCGTCCGGATCACCACCGGGCGATCGGGGCACGCCTGGACCACGCGGCAATACGCCTCATAATGGTCCTCTTCCGACGGCTCTTCGTCTGTTTCCAAATAAAGAAACTCTGTTCGGTACAGGCCGATGCCGTCGGCCCCCCGTTCTATGCAGTGATCTACCTCCTCGGGAAACTCGATGTTTCCGTAGATCGAGATCGAAACGCCGTCTTTGGTCTCGGAGCGCAACGGATGCAGCTTTTGCAGTCGCTGCGTCACCTTGCGCAGCCGTTCGGCGGCTTCCCGGTAGGCGTTCAGCGTAGCTTCGTCCGGGTCGATGATGACCTGGCCGTGGTTGCCGTCAATGATGACGGTCTCCCCGCCGGAAACGTCCGAAAGAAAAGGCCCGACACCGACGACCGCCGGGATTTCCAGCGCTCCGGCCAGAATGGCCGTGTGACTAGTGCTGCCCCCCGCTTCCGTCGCGAAACCGCGGACGAACTTGCGGTTCAACCCGGCGGTTTCACTGGGGGTCAGGTTGTGAGCCAAAACGAGTACCGGAGCGGTCAGGTGGGCCAGCTCCTCCCGTCGCTTACCGAGCAGATGACGAAGTAGCCGTTTTTCCAAGTCGAAGATGTCATCCGCCCGCTCAGCCAAATAGTTCGAATCGAGGTTCTGGAATATTTTGGCGTACCGGCGGAGGACTCGGCTCACAGCGAACTCGGGCGAGTAACACTTCTCGCGAATCAGCGATTCGATCTCGCTGATCAGTTTGGGGTCGCGCGCCATTTGCAAATGAGCACCGAAAATCGCTCCGTACTGCTCCCCCAATTGGTCGCGGGCCAACTGCTGGTTGCGCTCGATTTCCGCACAAACTTTTTCCAAGGCCACATGGAACCGCTCCACTTCCGCCTCAACCGCGTCGATGCTGACGAAGTTCTTGGGGATGCGGAACCCTTCGGTGCCCAACAGTAAGGCCGGGCCGATGGCGACGCCCGGGGAGACCGCGATTCCTCGCCGCAACAGCATCTGCGTCCTCCGGTTCTGCGCCTATCCTTGCTCGTCCCGTGCCTCTTGTTCCGACACGTTCGCGAAGTTGGTTTGAAACAAATGAACCAGCCTGGCAACAACTTCTTCGGCGTCTTGCCCAATAGCTTCTACGGTCAACTCCTGTCCGTGATCGGCGCCCAGCGACATCAAGTCCATTACACTTTTGGCGTCGGCCTGCTTCGCGCCGGCAATCAGTCGCACCTCGCCAGCAAACTCGGCCGCGGTCCGCGCAATCGCCGAACAAGGCACCATGTGGAGCCCATCTTTCAGATTGACGGTCACTGTCTGCCGGCATATCGACTTCGCGTCCATGGTTTCCTTCACGGCGGGACAGGGAGCCAGCCGAGCGACCGGTGCGTTTCCCGCTATCAACGGCCTCTCCACTAGGCGACTCCGTTCTTACCCGAGCTGGTTGTTATCGGCCTCGTGTAGAAGCTCGAGGATGTCGTCCTTCGACTTCGCCTGCCGGAAGAACTTCACGAAGTTCTGGTTTTTCAAGTGACGCGAAATGTTTTCCAGCCCCCGCAAGTGATCCCCGGGGCGATCTGGCGGAGAAATCAGCAGAAACAGGATGTGAACCGGCTCGTTGTCCAATGCCGAAAAATCCACACCGTCCTTCACCAACGCGACAGCGCAAACCAGCCGATCGACCGAAGGGTGCTTCGTGTGGGGGACGGCCACGCCATTGCCAATGCCGGTCGAGCCGAGCTGCTCCCGTTTCATGATGGCCTCCACGATGCTCTCTTCGTCCTCTTCCCGGATTGCTCCGCATCGCTTCAGCGCCGCGACCATTTCCCGAATCGCGGTCTCCTTATTCTCCGCCTTCAGATCCGCCAGAATGGCGTCCGGAACCACGAAGTCAGTTAACTTCATTAGTTGCTCCTTGTTACCCATTCGAACCGGGCGTCACCGCCCCACGAAATCGGACACTGCAAGAAACGGTCCCCGCCCCGGAGCACAGACAGCGATGCGATGATCACGCCTAGCTCATCCTTCCGCGACACGCCTCGCTCAAAACCGTTCGACCGGGCTCACTCGTCTTCGGAAGCGACCTCCTCGGCCTCCTCCCTGCTTTCCTCGCCGCCCGACGAAACAGTCCCTTCCGTCTGGGCTTCCGACAAAGCCGCTAACTCCTTCACCGAAACGGCCCGCCGATGATCTTGGATTTTCTCCTTGTACTTCCGAATCTGCTGCTCCATCTTGTGTAGAACTTGATCGAAAGTCGCCAACACATCTTCGCCCACATCGCGTGCGACGAAGTTGTGCTTGTGCTCGGCATTCACCAATAGTTCAACCGTCGCCCGGTCTTTCTCGAAGTGGACCGTGACTTGAATCGACGTCCGTTCGAAGTACGTCAAAAGCTTCTGAGCTTTTGTGCTGATGTATTCCCGCTTCCGGTCCGAAAGGCCGCCGTGCCGAGTTGTGATCGCAACTTGCACCGATATTCACTCCTTGTCCGAACTCAGAAACCAGACTGCTCCGAACGCCCGCCCCCTCCGACTCGGAAAGACTGCCTGGGTGCACACCGATCGCTCCGGAAGGCGCATTATCCCTCCGTTTGCGATCGGGCTTTGCCGGCCGAGCGGTCACGGGACGTTGGACGGTCACCTCTTCCCCATTAAAACCCACATTCTAGTCCCCGCAGCGAGCCAATACCAGCCACCAAACCGGCGATCGTCCGTTTTCGTTTGCACACCGCTCCCCTCGAGCCGACAACGGGAGCTGCTTCGCCACCATTTCCGGCCGTAATCTGGGATCGGCCCTCGAAAGAGCTGCCGGTGCCGTAACGATTCCTACCGGAATCATCAAAACACGGACTCTTCCCCTGACCGAGCGGAGAGTTGCGTGCTCGAGACGTCCACCTCGGGCCGCTCGCGCAAGTCGGTTCGCGGGAGAGGAATGCGCTTCGGTTTGCCCAGCCGACTCAACCAGCGCGACCAGCGGCCGGTATCGGGGGACCGTTCTTCGGCCATCGCGTTTGGACCGGCTTGATCCGCAAGGTCACGGGCGCCGGCGACAGAGCGGGCCTCTTCATGGGCATACTGGCTCGAGCGGGAAGCCAAAGGCGACGGGGCCGGCTCCACGGAACGGGTTAACGAACCGCTGGATCGACACCCCATCGTTGACACGACAGCTGGCCCGATCGCAACGGCGGCCACAACCGAAAGCAGCGCGCGTCTGCCCAGGTATCCTTGCGGCTGATTGTCAACGGCCGAACAGAATAGGCCGTGGAATGGTGACGCCGCGTCGCGCGATGACTCAGCCATTCTTCTTCTTTCCCTTCCGAAATGAGAGCTCAGCCTTCGGCGAGCCGATTCGCGAGGCGTGTTGGATGAATTGGATCAAAAGAGTGCTACGGCGGGACTGCCCCGAGCTAAGCTTTCGCTGCGACAGGGTGACCAATGGGCGAACTCTCCAGAGGCCCCGGGCGGCGACCTGCGAGGCGTTACGGGCGCCGAACGGGCGACGCCTCGCGATAAACTACTTGATGAGTCGCAGTCTCTTCGGGCGTAGAGATGCTCGCGCCACCGACGCCTATCGCACGTCCATAATATGGAGTTCTTTTCGGCTCTGGAGTAAGTGAGGACGTTTGCTCCGCGACAGACCTCCCTTCGACCGGCCCCCTTTCATCGTCGTCCGGCGGCAGAGTCGGCTCCCATTGCGGCGGCACGCGGCGAAACATGGCGGGCGGCACCGCAGCATACCACGTGCTGCGAAATGTGTTTTGGAGGCTCTGGCAACCGATTTCCGAAAACACCACGGCCAAGACCGCTAGCACGCCGAAAAAACTTCGCAACGGTATTCGGTTCATGGCGACCGCCGAAGAAAAGGAGCACGAAAACAAAAGGAACCAACCGCCGGAGGATACGTTCGAGCAAGGCATGAAGACGCCCAGCCCGTGACCAAACGGGCGGTGTGATACCACGAATCGCCAAATAAGGAAAGACAGATTTTGCAAAGGCGCTTCCGATGGGCGCATAACGAGATTTGCGTGCGGCGTGGGGTGGCGAGAGAGTCGCACGCAGCAGAAAGGAGCCGAGATGAGCCAAATGAACTTCACGGAAGAGCGGAAGCGGGAATTGCTGGCCTGGGCCAGCGCGTGGGAAAAATCGCGGCGGGGCAGGCCTATGGCAAGAAGGGGCGGGCGTGGAGATGCCCTCGGCCGAAATGGAGGATTAGCGGTGCAGGCCCAGCGGGCTTTTGCGAAGGAGATGTGCGAAGAACTGACGTCTCGCCAAGCCCAGCAGCCTCCGAAGACGACGCCTTGCCCGGTGTGCGGTCGGGAATGCTGGATAGAGCGTCTGGACGAGGAACAGGAGAAGCGGACGCGTCGGATCCAGACGCGGAGTGGTCCGTTTGATCTGGTCGAGCCCCGAAACGTATTGCCGGCATTGTCGCCGGTCTTTTTTCGCTCAACGGGTGGTGTTGGGATTAACGGCCATAGCTACAGTCCGTCGATTGTGCTGAAGATCGTGAGGGCGGGTGCCGACCGCTAGGCGTTCCTGAAAGCTTCGCAGATGTTGAAGCCCCTGGGGGAGGTTTCTGTCGGTTGCGCTCGTTTGACTCGTTTGACTCACAAGGTGGGGGAGTCGATTTGCGTGCGGGACGCCGGAAGCATAGCTCGCCGCCGTCGTCAGGCTGAACTCTCAGGAGTCAGGGCCTCCCGTTGAGCTGACATGTTTGGAGACGGACAGGGCCGAATGACGAGGCCTCGTTCTGGGTCAGCGCGAGGGGTGCAAGAGCCTCAGGGGGCAAGCAAGAACCGAAGATGGCGGGGTAGTGGCGGATGCGAGGGAAGGCGCTCGAAAAGAGGCCCGGCATCCAGAGCTGCCAAGCTGTTTTCGGGGAGGGAGTCCGTGGAACAGTGGGTGCGTGAGCTGAAGGGGGATCCGCCGGAGAGGAGGCTAAAGAGGCGTGGCCGCGGTACGTGACGTGTATGCGACGGCGTGCTGGCAGGCCGGGTGGACACAGTGATCTACGATCTGGACGGATGGCGCAGCAACAGCATCCGTTGTCGGAGAGTGTTCCGTTGCAGGACATTCCGGAGCAGGATCCGAGCAGGATCATGCATTTGTCGCTGACGTAGTTGAAAGCGTGTCTTCAAATACATCTGCGACGTAGGATCGGGTGCGTGAAGCTCCTGCTGAGCCGCCCACTTCCGACGATTCCCCATTGGCACGGCTCGCACTCCCCATTTGCAGACACGCTCTGAGGCATAATCGGGAGCGGATGATCGAATTTGGAGTATCGGCGCCAAGGTTTGCCGGTGACCGGTTCGCTGGGGGAGTCTTTGATCAAGGAAATCCATTGGCGGGTGAAGAGGAAGGAAGTTCTGCAACCGACCGGTGGAGCCGCGGACATCACATCGGTTAAGGCATTGGGGACAGCAAACGAGTCACAAGTATCCGGCGATAAACGGCGAGTCGGTCCTGCAGACGCCGGTGCTCAGCCATAACGAGCATCTGACTCGGTCCATCCACTCGCCCCCCGGCTACACTTTCTACCGCCGTGACTTCCTCCCCC
>JAADHY010000709.1 GCA_013151585.1 Planctomycetota bacterium | reverse complement strand
AGGCATCGGTTCGCCGCTTGGGGCGGCCATTCGGAGAGCTGACCTCGTACGTCGGTCAGCGCGAGGGGGTGAGGACCGTCGGAGTCACCCACGCCGGTTGGCGGGACGAGGGCCCGTGCTCGGAACGCGCGGGCCTGTCCCCACCTTCATTCGCGCCGGAATCATTCCTGCGTTGCGGGATTCGGCTCTTCTTCTGCCGGAAGCGGGACCAGCCGATCGATCGGTGTCTCGTCTTGGTTGGCCGTCTCCGGATCAGCGTCGGACGGCTGCGTGTTGGGAGCAACCGACTCGGACACTTTCGACTCTTTCTGGCTCAGCCGTACGTTTCGCTTTTCCAGCACGGCCTGGGCCGCCGCTCGAATCTCGTCGTCGCTGAGATACCGCAGATCGCCCAGCTCGGTCAGCGGCTCCAACACTCGCACCGCTCGATCCACGACGCTTTCCATCAGCACGACTTCCACCAGACTGCGACGCATGCGATCCAGAGCGGCCACTTGCGTTTTCAGTTCGTCGGTCAGTTGCGTCAGCAAGTCCAGAGTTTCCAAGGCACCGGCGATCTGACGACCGTTGTCACGCACCTTTTGCTCCATTTTCAGCAACGCGTCGACGTTCTGGTTGGCCTTCTCGACGTTGATACTTTCGTCTGTCAAAAGGTCTTGCAGTGCAACAAGCTGCTGTGCGGTCTGCTGCGAGCGTTCCAGGTCTTCCTGAGCGGCCAAAACCTGCTCTTTCAACAGACCCAGGCCTTTGATGGCGTCGTAAGCCTCATCCAACCCCTCGACATTGCTGGTGATTTCGTCACGCAGCGCGACGAACTGCGTCAGGCCTTCTCGGGCGGCATCCAGCGTTCCGGCTGTCTGAGCCACTTCGTCGTTGAGCTCGCCAATCCGCTGCACGATCCCGCGAGCCTCGTCAATATTCTTGGCTTCGGCAATGACACGCGACTTCAGATCACCCAACGCCGCCAACGCCGCCTGCGCCTGCTCGATCGACTGTTTCTCCTGAACCAGTCGCGTTTGCACGGCGTCCACCTGATTCAGGGCCGACTGGGCCGCAGGGACCGAATCGCTTAGCGCGATCGCCTGATCGAGCGCCGAAGCGACCTGGTTCACGATCTGCGACGCTTGATCAGCCGCCTCGCCCTGCTGCTCCACAGAGCGCCGAAACTGGTAAATCGCCGTCAGGGCTTGTTGCGCTCGGGCCAACTCGTGCTGCTGAACTTTCAACTGGGAAAGAAGCGAATTGGCTTTCCCCACGGTTGGCTCAAGGCTCGTCAATTTGGCCACGGTTGCATTGACTTCTCTCAATTGGCTCTTCAAAGCCGCCATTTCACTGGTAATCGGTTTTGTGACCAGGTAGTACATGGCGGACAGGCCAATGGAAAGCCCCACCATGAAGATGACCCAAACGGGCACCTGGTCCGAATAGTTGTCTTGCGAAATGGGTCGATCGATGTTGTCTGACATGGGCTAGCCACCTTCCTTTCGAGATTCCCGATGGATGACGTTGTCGTGAGGGGACGCGGGCCATGCCGGCCGACGAGCGGTTCTTGGTGGGTGGTTGCTCGGCTTCGCCGAACCGGGCCGCGTCATTGCCAGCGATTGATCCGGACGAAATCAGCAAAGTTCGCGCTTCTCGCCGTGGCTTCGAAGCTTTACCACGTTATCCAATATCGCCATTTTTCCTGCGGCCAGCCGCGTTTCTTCGGCTCCAAAAACCGCAATCCGCCTATGCCGGTCGAACTTGATCGATAATGCCGATCCGGACCGATCTTCGCGAATGGATCGATGCCGCGGCCCCTGACGTCTGCCGCGACTTGCGACAACAGCTCCCGGAATGCGCAGGCTGTGCGCGGGGAGGTGCGGGGTGGCCTGACGAAACGACCGGAATCTGGGTGGTTTGGGAGCAGTCTGCCATTGAAAGAGAGTGTTGTTCTCTCGTAGGAAGGGGCTTTTCTCGGTCCGGCGGCCTAACCTCAATCCGCCGCAAGTTGTTCGGTCGCAACAGCAAGAAAGCGGCGCACTTTCGGCGGGGGAAATGGGAGATTGTTTGAGAAGCCTTCAGTTGTCGCGACGTGTGTTCCCGCCGACGTCGTGCTTCATCAAAGTTGTGTCGCAGATCCTTCGGGGCCGGGCGACGAGAACCGATCTTGGCTCCGTGCAAGTACTAAAGTACCATGCGAGGCAGGCACGCTCGGCCAGAAAACTTTGGTTCCTCCGGACAGGCCTCCATGCAGCTCCCTTCGTGTGGACAGAAACTGGGCAGGCACAAGCCGCCAGCGTTCGGCGATCATCGTCGTTGGCTTTGGCTCGGGCTGGCGGTGGTCGTTGTCGTGCTATCGGCACATTCGGCCGGCGCAGCGGATCGCATTGTCTTGCGTGCGTCGACAGGCTCGGGAACGATCACCTTACCTTGCCAAATCGTCGATTGGACCGGCCGGGAAATCACCGTGCGGCTGCGGTCCAGCAGTGAACCGAAAAAATATCCGGCCGAGCAGGTTATTGCCGTCGAAACTTCGAAAGGCCGCCGCCATGCGCTGGGCGAAGAGCTGTACCGCCAGGGACGCGTTGCAGACGCTCAGCGTGCCTTTGAAGAAGCGCTGCGGCAAGAGCCGCGCGTTTGGGTGCGCCGACAGATTCTGGCAATGCTCGTGCGGTGTGCCGTTTGGCAGGGCGACTACGTGGCTGCCGGCGAGCGATTCTTGGCTTTGGTCCGCAGCGATCCGATGACGCAATACTTCGGCACCATTCCGCTCGCTTGGAATGGGCCATCCTCAGCGTCTGCGGCGCTGAGGAGCCGAGCGCGCGTGTGGCTAGGCAACTCTTCCGACACCGCCCGCCTGCTCGGAGCCAGCTTCCTGCTGACCGAGGTGGAAGCTCAGACACAGGCTCATGAAGTTCTGAAGGAGCTGGCACGAAGCCGCGACGACCGCGTGCGCAGCCTGGCGCGGGCTCAGCAGTGGCGAGCTCGGTTGCAAAGCGGAGACGTGGGGCGATTGGAGTTGGCTCATTGGGAGGAAGACATCGAACGCATGCCGCAAGGCATTCGCGGCGGGCCTTATTTCGTGCTGGGTTTGGGGCATGAGCTGCGTCGTGAGTTCGATCTGGCAGCGACCGCCTATTTGTGGGTGCCTTTGGTCTATGACGAGAATCCTCGGCTCGCGGCTCACGCCCTGCTAAGAGCGGCTGAGTGTCTAGCCAAAATGGGGAACAGCTCCGCCGCCGAACGGCTTCAGCGGGAGGTGATCGCTCGTTTTCCGAAAACCAAGTTTGCAGAAACAGCAGCCTCTCGGCTAAAACTTACACCA
>JAADHY010000019.1:13685-28376 GCA_013151585.1 Planctomycetota bacterium | reverse complement strand
GAGGAACCGTGAATGGCCGCGGCAGGCCGAAAAAAGTGCCCTCGCTCGTTTCAACACCGTATCGCCAAAACCATTTGCCAGAAGGCAGCGGCTATTGGGGCACAAATACGGATCGCCGCAAGTGGCGAAAAGTGCGAGTTTTCTCGTCCGGGAACGCTGGTGAACGCGATACTTGAAGGATGTACGTACACTTCCTCCTCGCCGGAACCCAGATGAATGGCGGCGGTGTAACTTCCACCACTTGCCCGTCCGCCGGGGAGTAGTGCTTCTGCGTCGGCCCCGGCTCAGGATCGAGCGCGATGGGAGATTCGCCGGCCCACGCCAGCATCCCGGAAAACATCAACACCAACACGCCCATTGCGGGCGCCTTGCAGCCCAAAAAGTGGAAAACCGCGGTTCGTCGAAAGACCATCCCAACGACCGATGGACGTTTCTTCATCCGTAGTTCCTTTTGTGAATGGGACCGCGGCCATTTGCGCGTTCCCATTGTGGCACATCCCTTCCTGGCCTTCCAGGTCTTGCGCAGCGATGCGTCGGGCGGCCGCTCACCTGGGCTGATGCCCATCGCTTGCCAGCCCCTTCCTCGATGAAGGTAAATGGAAAGGCCAGGAAAACGATGCGAATTTGGTTTTCCAGGCACGGAACGGATCGTGTCAGAAGCAATATGGTGATTCGATGATGCTTGGAGCTTCGGGACCGAAATTGGCTACCAGTCAGACCGCAAACTACGAGTGGATGCCGCGGCTGGCCCGCACGATCCACATGCCGCCATGAGTCGATTGATTAGAAGGTGGCCTCGAAGGTGTCCCTGTCCACGAAAGTCAGTTCTCCCGCTTGGCTGCCCGAGAAACAGCCGTCCAGATTGTGGGCCACACTCGCCACGTCCGGTGGCGGATTGCTGGCTCATTGTTCCTGTCTCACCGTGGATAACACCTCGATCACGTCTTCGGCGGGCTGACGGGTTTCCGCATACACGGGTTCTCCAACCAACCTCACGACGCTCTTGCTGCCGGATGTTGTTACTGTGGCCAGGGGCCCGTCAAAAAGATTGCGGAAAGACCAGGCCGTGGCGTTGCGCAGTGTCACCGCGCATTTCATCCCCTTGCGCGCAAAGATCACGGCAAGAGTTCCTTTCGGTTTCTTGAAGACGAACCACAAGACATCTCCGTCCTCCTTGCTGCGGACGAACTCGGCGTCTTGCATCTTTTCGCAGGCCACCGCATACGCAATGGCCTTTGGTTTGACGGCGTAGTCGTAGCTGAATCCGCACGCATCGTATTCCATGCGCCTCTGGTCCTGGAAGACCACATTGTGATCGAAAACATGCGGTCCAAAATGACGAACACCATGGGCGTAGCCGATGGTGATGTAGTGAGCGATCCATGCGGCTCCTTGCCTATAATCGAACTTCGAGCTCGTCACAGACATGGGGACTCGCTCGTTCAGATACCAGTCCGATCCCCACATAGAAAACTCGTCGTCCCAGATGTCGACCTGGCGGCCTCCGTTCTTGTCGAGCAGCGTTCTGATCGTATCGAGACACTTTGCCAGGGATTGATAATCCGGCCGAAACAGGTTTTCCTCCGGCCACTGTTGGAAATAACCGTGATACGACAAGTGATCCATGTACCGCGCCGCCCCCGCCTTGAGCAGCGGAACGACGAACGAATTGAAAGTTCCCGGCTCTAAGAAACCAGAGATGCCGACGACTTCGGCCTCCGGCGCCTCCGCCTTGACGATTCGGTAAAACCGCTTGAGCATCGCCAAGTACTGTCGATCCGAAATGCCGGCAGCAAACGGCTCGTTCCAGCATTCCCAGTAACGGATTTTCCCCCTGAAGTGGCGGACCGCGGCAGTCAGGAACGGCTCCATTTGGTCCAGGAAGCCATCGGGCAATTCGATCCAGTATTTCCGACGCTCCAGTCTGCCCGGCCAGGGATCCGGCGGATAGAAAAGACTTCCCCAGAACCGCAAGTTCTTGTTTTTCGCTTTCTGGGCCACTTCGTGATCTTCGCCGTCCCACTGGAAACCACCGTCAGCCGACAGAAAGCGCCCCCAATAGGCTGCATGGTGTCGCGTCCACGTGATGCCCAGCGCTTTGACGAAGTTGCAATTGAAGTCCATGCCCGTGGTGTGGCTGCCGCCACAGATCTCGCTGCCCTGCGACAGATGGCGCCCGACGATCCCGAAGGCGACGCTTCTGCTCTTCGTTTTCCCGGTTTGTAAAAATACGCGGTAAGCCCCTCGCGGAAGTCCCCGGATCAGCACCTCCTGATGCGCGCTCACCTGACCAGCGGCCATTTCGAGTTGAACCGGAATGCGCCGAACACATCTTTCCCAGAAATCGTGCACGCGCACCTCGGCGTCGATCACCCGCGACGCATCGGGCCGAGCGCGCTGGGCGCCGACAACGACGGGAACAGCCTCTCCGTCGAAAAAGAGCGTCACGAAGGACGTCTCCTTGCGGCGCGGGATGAGTGTGACCAGCTCCAACGGCTGCGGCCGATAGTCACGCAGACCGCCGGCATTCAACATCACCGCGTCGAATTGGCAATCGGGCTCGCCCGCTAGGCGCAGCACCAGAGCATTATGAGTCGCTCGCGGGATTTTGGTCGTCTTGAACGACGCGTGATAGCGCCGCCACTGTCCGGTTCCGCGAAACGTTTTGCGGTAGGCGAGCCTCTTCCGGTCGGCGCCGACGATGCGCACTTCCAGACGACTTCCCTTTGCGGCCTTGGCATAAAAGGAGACCGTGTAGGGTTTGCCGGGTTGAAAGCGGTACGCATCCGAGACTGCTTTGCCGGTAATGACATACCGGCCGTGGGGGGCATCGTCGGCGCGACGAACCGTTCCACCGTCGGACCACCACTTGGCCCCAAAGCGCACGGCGCAGATGCCCGGATTCAACTCGAAGCTCGAATCCATCAGGATGTTGTCCCCCGAGGCTCCCTCATCGTTGAGCATCCCGGCCGCTATTTCGCTCCAGGGTTTCATCGCATCGCTGCTGGTCTTGTGCTTCGTGGGTGGCAGACGCTCCGTGCGTTCGTCTTCCTCGTCTTCGGCTTTCAGGATGGCTTCTGCTTGCTCTTTGCTCACAACCGTCACCTGATAGTCATCGACGTAATACACGTCGCCCGGCTCCGCCCCTTTGATGTAGATGCGAATCAAGACGAGGGCTTCATGGACTGCCGGCCTGAAGATCGCCAGCCGCGACGACCGGTGCCAACCGGGGCCAGGATATACGGGGCTGGTGACGGAAATGCCGGCGTATTGATTCGAGATGAGTTGCCCCCACACCCTTCCGTGCCCCATGTTCTTGATCCTGAGCGAGTGGTAGAGATACCGCTCGGTGTCGAAAACAACGCATCGGTGAGTCTCCGTCAGGCGTCGGTAGTTGACAACGCACCCGTCGCCGTCTCCCACGGCCCGGAACTGGATCTTTAGGGCCCGGTTTCCGTTTTCGAGTTGCACGACCTCGCACTCGGCTCGTGTCTCTTTGTCCCAGTATTCGACATTTCCCCAAAGTTTTTGGGCATCGTTGAGGCTCCCCTTTTCGAAGCCACTGTTTTCGATGAAGTTCTCTCCCACGGCCGGCGAGACGCGTTGCCAATCGGAAATGTCGATCGCCGCAGCTCGGGTGCACGGCCCTGCCGCTACGCTGAGCGCCAGGACGATCATGCACCACTTGAAAGGATGCCTCCGAACGCCGATGGCGCCAGACGCCCATGCAGCCAGCGGCGTGGCCCGTCCGGGCCCTCGTGGCCCGAGGGGGCTGGCACAGGGCCGGCGGTTACCTGTGCAACAATCTCTGAAAAAACGGCGTCGTCTTTGGGGCATATTCGTCGCACTCGATGATGGGGGCCATTGCAGCCGTTGGGTTCTCAGCAGCGCTGCTTTGCTCTGGAATACTCGCAATGCCAGGATCGTTCACGGCGCTAGCCAGCGGAGCTTGGCGATCCAGAGGCCCGATCGGTTCAGGATCTGAGGGTCCTCAAAGCCGCACGAGCTGATATAGGTCTGGCCGTCGATTTCGATCAGTTCGGGGGCGTGCGTGAACAAGGTCGTTACCGTGTTTTCAGGCAAGAACTTGTACGGCGTGTCGCTGACGATCACCAGCGTCTCGTAATAGCGTCGATGCGCGAAACAGGCGAACAAGTAATAGAGGCCCTTGTGGCGGAACACAAACGGCGACTCGAACACGCCCCAGGCCGGGCCGTTCGCCATGCGGCGTGTGTAGCTCCAGCCGTTCCCATTTCAGCAAATCGCGCGACCGGGCCAGATGGACCGACTGCCACTGGTTCCCGCGCGGATCGTTCGCTGCGTAGTACTGGAGGAAGGTTCCGTCGTCCAGCCGCAAGATACACGGATCGCGGTGCCCTTTCCCCAGCGCCTTCCATGGAGTCTCGGTTGGATGTTCCTGCCAATGATCCAGGTCGTCGCTGACCGCCAAGCCTGTTGCCGACGGCAGAATCATCCAGTATCGGCGCTTGTAGGAAACCACGAACGGCGCCCCATACTGGCGTCTCTCCGGCCGGCTGTCCAACGCTGGTTTGCAGCGACGCCACGTGCCGAAGATATCCTCTGCCACCGCGTGTCCGATGTACCCGTAAGCGCGAATCCCACCGTAAAGGTACCGACCCTTGATCAGCCGTAGCGTCTCCATGAACGGCCGCTCGGCCGCCTTCATTTCACGTTGAACGATTTCGGCCGCTTCGGCCGTCTTCGGAAAGGGCCGCACAATGCCAAAGAAATGGATCCGCCCATCCGGATCGCGAAACAGGCAATGGTCGTTGATCCCCCATTTCTGCGGGAATTCCGTGTCGACCTGGTAAACCAACCGAAACTCCCCGTCGATCACAGGAATCTCTAGGGTGGGCAGACGCCCTTTGATCTCACAGATCGACGGCAGAGAGTTGTCGGCGGCGGAAAGCGAGGCAATTGCAAGGAGAGGGCCGCTACAAATCAGAGCTGACACGATTAACAGGTTCTGTCTCATGCCATTGTTCCTTACGCACTCAAATAGCGGGTAATAGTATCGCTCGGCGCCTTTGCAGCATGCCCAACTTGCTCAGGTTTTTGGCCGGCGCCATAGCGTCTTGTTTGCACAAGGGACACCCGATTTCGTCTCACCACGCTTCTCCCAAGCGTCGCTGCATCTGTGGAATGCTCGGCCCGGACCGATTCCAACGTGGGGATTTTGTGTATAATCATTGCTTCGCGGAGCTGAGCGAAGCCCAGCGGCATAGCCTCTCGAACGTCTCCCCTTGCGATACCTCGTCTGGCGGAATGTTTTGGCGGCACGAGCGGAACAACCGATGACCGCTTTGATCGCTTGTCACACCGATTCCTACGGTCGTCTCGGTCCGAGGCGAGCGATCGAGTTGTTGCCGGAGGTTGGTATTCAGTATGTCGAGCTGCCGATTCGGACGCCAGAGGAATGGCAAAAGGTGCCAGCCGAGCCTGGACTGGGTCCTGGGGCAACACTTCGCGAACTCGACGGCCTGCAGCGGCACATCGAGCGCCACGGGCTACGCGTCGTCAGTTGCGACCTAACCGGCGGCAACCCGCTTGAGCCGGATGTCGTGGCGGCCATCAAACGAAAACTTGATGTGGCCAGCCACTTTGGCGTTTCGGTCGTCGTCGGCTCGGCAGGCCGTGCGGAGACTCCGGCGGAACGGAGCAAGCTGGATCGGAACTTGATGGAAATCGGCGACTACGCGGCCCGCCGC
Organism: Planctomycetota bacterium; assembly: GCA_013151585.1. Classification (GTDB taxonomy): domain Bacteria; phylum Planctomycetota; class Planctomycetia; order Planctomycetales; family Planctomycetaceae; genus JAADHY01. The sequence continues at coordinate 22,647 of JAADHY010000019.1, read as the reverse complement.
GGCCTCACGTATTGTTTCGACGTGCGGCCGGGAGTCTGCCAACATCACCGTCTCATGCTCGAAACGATCCAGCGGTTAGAGCATTCACACTTGCGATTGAATTTCGACCCAGCCAATCTGCACTACTACAACGAGAATGTTGAAAGCGAGGTGGCTTTGGCGCGAGTCTGTCACTACGTCGAGCACATCCATCTGAAGGATACGCCCGGAGTTTTTCAGGAATGGTCGTTTCCGGCTCTGGGGGCTGGCGGGGCAGTGGATTTCTTTCGCATCCGCGACGTGATGGCCAGCATTGGGTTTGACGGACCATACAGCATCGTGGTGCTCGGCGAGGAGGACGAAGGACTGCTGCCGGCCGCGACTTACCAGCAGCGGATCGCCAAAAGCTTGGAGCATCTGCGAGAGTGCGGCTACTTTGATTGAGGCGAGCGAAAGGATGGCATCGGACCAGCAACGATGGGCGGCTCGGTGGATTTTCCCCGTCAGCAGTCCGCCGCTGGAGAACGCCACCTTGATCGTCAGCGACGGCATCATCGAGGACCTTTACGCGTCGAAGGATGCGCGTGCCGTCGACCTGGGGCCGGTGGCCCTGATTCCGGGACTGGTCAACGCCCACACGCACCTGGAATTCAGCGACCGGGAAGAGCCGTTGGCCGCTCCGGGCTGCGATTTTTTCGACTGGATTTCAGAGGTGGTCGTTTATCGGCGCCGCCGCAGCGTAGCCGGGCCTGAGGCTTTGTTCCAAACCTTGCAGCGGGGGCTCCGCGAGTGCGCAAAGGCTGGGGGGGCCTTGGTCGCGGACATTGTGACTTCCGAGTATGATCCCGGCCGGTTTGACACCCCGCATCCGCGACTGGTCCTGTTTCGCGAGCTGTACACTCTGCGGTCCGAACAGGTCGGTACGCAACTGGAAACCGCACGGCGCTTCGTGCACAGACCGGTGCCGTCGGAGCAGCCGCCGGTAGTTTTCGGTCTCAGTCCGCATGCGCCCTACACGGTTCATCCCGACTTGTTCGAGGGACTAGTTGAGCTTGCCCGGCGCCACCAGGTCCCGCTGGCCATGCATTTGGCCGAGACGCAGGCCGAACTGGAGCTGCTTCGATGCGGAACCGGTCCGTGTGTCGAGATGTTACGGCGCTTCGGTCTTTGGAAGGGAGACCTCTTTGCCCGTGGGACGACCGTTAGAGATTACCTGAACCGGCTCGCCGATTTGGACCACGCGCTGGTCGTCCATGGCAATTATCTGAACGATGACGACGTGGCTTTCCTGGCCGAGCATCCCCATGTGTCGGTTATCTACTGCCCGCGGACGCACGAGTATTTCGGTCATCCACCGCATCGCTGGAAGGAAATGCTCGAACGAGGCGTGTCGGTGGCGATCGGAACCGACAGCCGAGCCTCCAATCCGGACCTGAGCGTGTGGAACGAGTTGAAATTCCTGCGTCAGCGGCACCCCGACGTGTCACCGCGTGTGCTGCTGGAACTGGGAACACTCGGCGGAGCCCGCGCCCTCGGCCTCGACGACCAGCTCGGCTCACTCCAACGCGGCAAACGGGCAGAGTTGGCCGTCGTCGAACTGGACAGCAATGCGGGCAGCGATCCCTACAAACAACTTTTCGGCCCAGCAAGCCGAATCGGGCCAGGGCCGACCTCGAAGGGCTGACTGTGCCGCACGGGATTCTCCTGAACGTTACGGGATCCCGCTAGACGGAGCCAAACTCGATTATCGGCCGGAGGCCCGGCCTTGCCCGTCACAGGTCGATCAAACGGGCCAGCTCTTCGATCTGTTCGATCGGAACCAGCGGGCCCTGCCCAACGCCCGGGCATTTCTTCTGGATTTTTTCCCAACTGTGGCGGCTGCTTAAGTTCGACCGCCAAAACGGCCACGATTGGCACTGCCGAGGCCGAACCGGATAAATGCGACACGTCCGGGACTGGGGATCGAAGAAGATACAATCTCCGTTGGCGTATTCCGCCAGCGAGACCCGATTGCCGATGAGCCGAGTGTGCATCAGCCGAACTTCCCCGACAGGACAGCCCAGGTACTCGGCGATGCTTGCCACTTCCTGGTCGGTGACCCAGACCGCGCCTGATTCACCCGTACAGCAATTGCCACACTGCGTACAAGAAAAGCACAATCCGGGGGCGTACCAACGTCTGTCACTCATGGGCGGAAGTGTAAAATCGGCCGTCCGCAGTCGCAACGCTCGGGCCGGCGCGATCTTGGAGGCCGTTTCGAAACCTCCAGCTCAGTGCGGTCCGACAACCTGATGGTCAGGCCACGTTGCGGGATCAAGGGGCCCACGCACAAGGCCTCCGAGGCTCCGAAGAAATGTTCCACGAAAATGGGCCGTTTGTGTTTCGGAGGCTGCGAGGTATCTATCGAATCGCGAAGGCCACGGCCTCGAGCTTTGTCACAGCCGTAATTGTGGAGTAATGAGCCGTACGCGCTAGCGTCGGGTCGGGTGGCTAGCGCCGTCGGCTCACTCGTCCAATTCTCAGCTTTCGCTGTGACAAAGCCCGACGCGGACTTCGAGGGATTCAGACGCTCCCGATGTCGGGGTAAGGAATTGCGCGCCGGCTCAACCGCCGAAGACCGAAGACGTTTCCGAAAGACAGATCACTCGCCGTCAACATGCAGAGAATCTGTTGCTCTGTCGCACGCCCACCGTCTGGCACACCTCCACTAAAAAGGTCCGCCGTTTGCGTCGATCGACACGGCGGTTACGGAACCGGCGTAGCATTCGCCGTACCTTTCCGCCGGAGGTCCTTAAGAAACGGCTCGATGCGCGGCGTGACCGGGCAGCCGCTCAATATATCGCCTTTCTAGCGGCTCCCGTTTGCCGTCTCGTGTGATCGTCGGTTCGGGGGCAACCTGAGGCTCGGCGTAAGGCCGGCGGGAACGGCATGTGACGAAGGTCTGGGCAACGGTTTTCGGCACGCGGAAACATTTTCTGCACGTTTCGGAAGAAAATGAAGAAAGGGTGGATTTCGGCGTTGGCAATCGCGTCCGGGCCGTGGTAAACTGGCCGCGTACACGTGAAGCAGGTTCCGGTCGCATCTGCGAGACTTGGCCGAATCGAGCTATCGAGGACAGGTTCTGAGCGGGCGCAAACCGGGCACGTGTGAGAAGGTGATCCGATCGATCGGATCGCGAAAGGCCGCGGCAAGTCGGCCCCGTCGCCAGCTCTGAAGATGTCGAGAAGGCGAGACCGAAGCGGTTGATGCGCGCCGCCGCGATTCTGTTGGTCCATCTCTTGTGCGTGAGGAAGGTTTCCTTTCTGCGAGGGAGGGGAGAGCCGGCCGAGTCGCTGCGCCGCTGGTTGTTTGAGTTTGTGCGAATTGCAGAAAGGATCGTGCACGTGACCAACATTTACGTGGGCAACCTCGCGTACAGGGCGACCGAAGATGATGTTCGGCGGGCGTTCGAGGCTTATGGCCAGGTCGACTCCGTCAATATCATTGTCGACCGGGAGACGGGCCGGTCACGCGGGTTTGCGTTTGTCGAAATGCCTGATTCCACGCAGGCTCAGACGGCGATCGAGCAAGTGAACCAGACGGAGATCGCCGGACGACGCGTGACGGTGAACGAAGCCCGTCCCCGTCGTTCTCGTCCCAGCCGTTCTCGCCAGTGGTAGCACGGCGCTGATTCCCGACGCCTCGCCGATTGATCTCGGCTCCCGTTGCGCAGCGATCTGTCGGCCGTCTGCTCGGGGCGGTCGGTCTGTTCGACGGAGGAAGTTTGCGCGTGCGTAGCGCCACAAGAAGCGCTTCACGCCCCGCACGCTTGGAATCGGGCTTCCGAATGCCTGCCACTCGCAACATCGCGGGCCAGCCTGTATAGTTCTGTGCTGATCGGCTTTCGCCGTCTAATGCGCGAAGAGCGGACACTCTTGGCGCGCGGTCTTTGCGCCTGCGCAGAGTTCGGCACCGTCAGAGAGTAAGTTGTGCGGCTCGGGATGCAGGATGGCCTTTCTAGCCCGTCCGGAAGGCGGCGACAGGCAGGAATGTCCATCCTACAGAATCAGCACGCTATTCTCTGACGCCTCCTTCGGCCGAGGGGCTGGCGGGCGCGAGGTTTGCGTGCCGACCGTTTCGCCACGCCGGTTGACGTTCGACTGCTCCTGATTTACCACCGGACCACAGCGTTGCATCACAGGGCGATCGCTGCGATGGATGAACCCAGCGCTGCAGAACTTCACCGCAAGCTGAACGACCTGCACGGGAATCTGACGCGCGTCATCCAGGGCAAAGACGAGGCCGTGCGCATGCTGATGGTTGCGCTGGCGGCTGACGGGTCCGTCTTGATGGAGGACGTGCCCGGCGTCGGAAAAACGACGCTGGCCAAAACGTTGGCGCGGTCCATCGACGTCGAATTCCAGCGGATTCAGTTCACTCCCGACCTGCTGCCGTCGGACATTCTCGGCTCGTCCATCTACAACCCCGTGGATGGAACGTTCTCGTTCCGAAAGGGGCCAATCTTTTGCAGCGTCCTGCTGGCCGACGAAATCAACCGCGCGTCGCCGCGCACTCAATCGGCCTTGCTCGAGGCCATGAACGAAGGCCAGGCCACGATCGAAGGACGACGCTACCCGCTGGAACCGCCCTTCCTGGTTCTGGCGACGCAGAATCCGATCGAGTTTCAGGGCACCTACCCGTTGCCCGAAGCGCAGTTGGACCGGTTTCTGATCGAGCTGGACCTGGGGTACCCGGACGCGGAAACGGAAGTCCGGATTCTGTATGATCAGCAGGAGGAACATCCGCTGGAGCGGATTCGTCCGGTCATGACCCGCCAGGAAGTGCTGGCCGTTCAACAGTCCGTTCGGCGTGTGCATGTGGACGAATCCGTGGCGCGGTACATGGTGGAGATCGTCCGACGCACGCGCACCGACGGGCGGCTGAAGTTGGGCGTCAGTCCACGGGGCTCGTTGATGTTGTTCCGGGCGGCCCAGGCGGCGGCGTTCCTCGACGGCCGCGACTTCGTACTCCCCGACGACGTCCAACGGTTGCTGCCCTACGTGCTTCCGCATCGCATGGTCCTCACGTCCAAAGCCCGCTACGGAAACACCACGGCGCGGCAAATCATCGAAGAGCTGATCGAGCAGGTCCAAGTACCGACATGAGGCTGCGATTCCCCGTTCGATCGCGCGTTCTGAGTTACCTGTGGCGTCGCTGGCGGGACCAAATCACGCCAGCCGGCAAAGTTCTGGTGGGCGGTGTCTGCCTGGCGGCCGTGGGCGGCATTTCTGTCGAGCTGCCCATCTATCAGGTCTTTTGCGCTTTGTGTCTGGTTTTGGGGCTGGCGGAGATCACGGGGGTCTTTTGCTATCCCTTCGTGGAGTTGACGGCCGAGTTCCCGGATCGGGCGGTGGTGGGCGAGCCGGTGTCCGGCGCGGTCACCGTTCGCAATCGTTCGCGGTGGCGGCCGATCTTTGATCTGTCGGTGGGATTCATGGGCCTGCCGCGCAGCGTCGAGCAGCTCGACGCGGATCACACGGTCCGGTTTTTGGGGCCGGGCGAGTCGGTGCGCTTGACGGTCACCGTTCGCATCGCGCGGCGCGGCCTGTGCGAACTGCCGCCGCTGCGGGCCTTCAGCACGTTTCCGTTTAATCTGGTTCGGACCGGACAACGACGACTGCGGGTGAAGCCGGTGCTCGTGCTGCCGGCTTTCCATTCGCTGACGCGCGTCGACGTGCCGCTCCGCAGCCTCTACCAGCCGGGCGGAGCCGCTCTGACGGCCAAAGTCNNNCCGCGAGTACGTGCCGGGCGAGCCGGCTCGGCGGCTGGACTTCCGGTCGTGGGCGCGGCTGGGCCGGCCGGTGGTTCGTGAGTATCAAGAGGAGTACTTCGTCCGAGTCGCTCTGGTCGTGGACACCCACGTCCCGCGGCGCGAAAGACGGGATCGGTTCGGTGACTCGCCCCGGTTGGAAGCCGCCATCAGTTTGGCGGCCAGTATCGCCGACGCTCTTTCACGCGGCGAAAACTTGATCGACGTGCTTGGGGCCGGCCGGGAAGTGCAATTCTTGCAGGCCGGCCGTCATCGCGCCCCGCTGGAGCAGATTCTGGAGAACCTGGCTTGCTTGGAGCCGACCCGCGATGATCCGACCGAGCTGCTACACGCGTCGCTGGCAGAACACTGGCGGAGTCTGTCGACGATGATCTGTGTGTTTCTGCAGGCCAACCCGGCGCGACGCAACCTGGTGCAGGCGGCCTTAGAGGCCGGCTGCAGCGTCAAAGTGATCCTGATCGAATCCGATCGTCGGGACCGCCAGGCTGAAGAGGAACTCGCGGCTTTGCCTGGTATCGAACTGACGCTGCTGCGTCCCGAACAGATCCTGGCAGGAACCATGCACGAACTTTGATCCAAGGACTACGTCCATGGACGCTTCGCAGAGGCTCGCAAATCGACGAGAAGTGGATTCAGCGGCCCAAGAGGCTGCGAGCGACGGCGTGGAGATGTTGTGATGGGACAGCGTTTGGCTGCGGCGTCTCTGATCATGGTGGAAGCGGCGGTGCTTGGGTATTTTTCCCGAGCGCTTGCGTTTCCCCTGTTTGTCGGCGCGGGGGCCGTGGTCGGCGCGGTGATCCCTGCGCGACGAATCGTCTCGGCACGCGAGCTGTTCTATCTGCAGGTCGGGATCGGCATCCTGCTGTATTTCAAGTACCAATTGGTGCCGCACGAGTTCGAATGGACACGCGACATGATCGGCTCGGCCGCCGCTTACGCCGTGGGCCAGGCGGCCATCGTCTATCAGCTCGTGCCACTGTATTTTGCGGCCCAGCGCGAAGCCGGCGGGTCGTCTCGGCGTCTCGCGGTCGAGGCGTTCTCGTCTTCGACCTTCGCATCGGCTGGCATGAGCCTCCCCGTGACGCCCGAAGATCGGCTGCCGCTATGGTTGCCGCTGCTGGGCGTCGTGGCGTTGATTTGCTTCGCCGACATTCGCGTGACTCAGTTCGAGCGGCTCATCTTTCAGACGCTGTCGATCGCCTTCGCCATTTGCTGCGCGGTGTATTGCGGCAGCCATCGGACGTTCATCGGACGGCTGAATCCTACGCGCCGTGCGCTGCGCGGGATGATCAGCCTGAGCACGCTCGTCGCTGCCGGCGTTTTGGCCTGGATCGCCGCTTCCGCCCTGTATCGGTACGAGCAACGGATCGACGAATGGCTGCTTCGGTTCTCGCAGCCCTTTTGGGGGCACCGCCTGGTGGGGTTTTCCGGGACCAGCCGGCTCGGAAGCCTGGTGTTTTGGAAATCGGCGGACGCGAACCGCATCGTGCTTCGCATTGAAAGCGACCGCGAGCCCGGCTATCTGCGTGCCAAAGTTTTTGATCGGTTGGAGCGGTCGGAATGGCGAGCGACGGCAGCGAGCGGTTTGGCGCAGTCCTTCGAGGAGACGCCACCGGTGGACGGGCTGCGGTTGTCCGAGTTGCGGTTGGTCGCTTTGACCGATGCCGTCGATTGGGACCGCTGCCGAAGCCTCGTCTGCTGGCCCGACCGGGAACTGGCCGGACGGTTCTTCGTCCCGCTGGGAACTGTCGGCGTGCGGACGGCGGAGCAGGACGTGTTCGTCGACGCTCACGGTGTCTTTCGCGCCGAAGGGGATTATCCCGGAATGCCGTACGTCGCCTTCGTTCACGACGCGTTCACGCGGCAGCGGCTGGACCCGCAGCTTCGTCCCTTACTGATGCAAGTCCCTCCCGGCCTGGACATGCAAGTCTACCAACTGGCAAAGCAGGTGACGGCGGGATGCCAGACGACTCAAGAGAAGATCGAAGCCGTCGAGCGGTATTTCCGGCGAAACTATCGATACTCGCTTGGCATTCGAGTGCCGTCGGGCGCGGACCCGTTGTCGTATTTTTTGCTTGCGCGGCCGGCGGCGCACTGCGAATATTTCGCTTCGGGGGCCACCCTGTTGCTGCGATTGGCCGGGGTACCGTGTCGCTACGTGACAGGGTTCGTGGCCGTCGAGAAGAACGAGTTTGGCGGCTTCTGGGTTGCTCGCAACCGCGACGCGCACGCCTGGGTGGAAGCGTACGACGAAGCCCGCGGTTGGGTGATCGTCGAAGCGACTCCGGCGGAAGGAGTCCCCGACGGCACGGCTTCGTCACGCCCGCGTCGATTCTTCGAGTTCCTGCGAGCTGGGTTTCAACGGTTCCGTTTCCGGCTGCAGCGGGAAGGCATGCGGCCGATCGCCGAGTGGTTGGCCACCGCTTTCTCCAGTCTCTCTCTTTGGCTGGCGCTGCTGGCAGTCGCAGTCGTGGCCGGAGCTTTCGCCGTTTTCCGGCGAACCCGCAAGCCCGCAGGCCCCGGCGACCCGGTGCGAGTTCCACCGGCTCCTGGATCAAGCCGACGCCCAAGTCGCCCGGTGGAATCTGCATCGGAGCCCCGGCGAAACACTGCATCAATTCGCTAGGCGGCTGCAAACCGGACCGGACCCTGTCCGTCCCCTCGCCGATTGGTACCGCCTCTACGCCACCCTGCGTTACCGAAGTCAGATCACCGCGCAAGCGGTCACCCGCTTGAAGACGGTCCATCATGAGCTGACCGAGTCCCGTTAGCCGCCGTGTTGACCGAGCGTTCCACAACGGCAGCGTCCCTGAGCGGGAAGGTCCGATTTCACACGGAGCCGGCTTGCGCGATTTGAACGGCCCGGTGGCGGAAAAGGAACTCGACGAGGTTACCTTCGTGGGGTTGTCGCCAGTCGAAGGCCGTCGTTGGGAGCGGCCCCAGATTCAAACGGTCGATCGAAGTGGCGTCCAGCAGGTCTTGAGAGAAACGTCGATCCTCGGTGATCGCCGTGCAAACGAGTGTCGGTCCGATTGCTCTCAGCATGGCCTCCTGGGGACACTCCACCACAGCAACAAACGGAAACAGGTACTCAACGTTGGCGAGCTTCACGTCCGGTCGTTCGCAATGGACCACCGTAGGCAACAAGAACGCGTGCCGTCCTTTCGCGACCAG